>DASVGM010000308.1:0-3124 GCA_036379555.1 Pirellulales bacterium
GCGTTTGTAGACGGCCAACGTGAAACTCCCTCGGGCAAGCCGAGGGCATCGTCCGCTGCCGTCGCTGAAGGTCGCGTGGCGGCTTAATCTCGTGACATTAGAGGCAAGCCCGGCGGTGGCGGATAACAAGGGAACCACCAATCGCTTTCGCAGAACAGCCAAGAAACAGTCTACCTTCTCTGCGCAGCGATTAGTAACAGAAGTAACAAAACTACCATGAGTTGGATTCACACCTTCGCGGCGGTGATCGCGGCGGGATTGTTCGCTTACCTGACCGCGGCACTGCTTTGGCCGGAGAAGTTTTCATGAGCGCCAACGGCTGGTTTCAACTTGGCTTGTACGTGGCGCTGTTGCTCCTGCTGGCGAAGCCGCTGGGCACGTATATGGCCGCCGTTTATGAAGCGCGGCGCACCTGGCTCGATCGCCTGCTTGGCCCGCTGGAACGGTTGACCTACCGCGTCTGTGGCGTCAATCCACAGAACGAAATGCGTTGGACAACCTACGCCGCGGCCGCGTTGTCGTTGGCGTTGGTCAGCGTGTTTGCCGTGTATGCCCTGCAACGCTTTCAAGGCTGGCTGCCGCTGAACCCGCAAAAACTGGCCAATGTCCCGGCGGACTTGTCATTCAACACCGCCGTAAGCTTTGCCACCAACACCAACTGGCAAGCGTACGGCGGCGAAGTCACACTGAGCTACTTCACACAGATGTTTGGCCTGGCGGTGCAAAACTTTGTCTCGGCGGCGATGGGCATGGCCGCGCTCGTGGCGTTGGTGCGCGGTCTCACGCGGCGGTCCATGGACACGATCGGCAACTTCTGGTTCGACTTCGTCCGTTCCACTTATTATATCTTACTGCCGCTGTCTGTGGCCGTCGCGCTCGCGCTTGTATCGCAGGGAGTGGTGCAAAACTTCAGAAGCTATGAGACCGTGCCGCTCTTGCAACCGGCCGCATACCAGCGGCCACGGCTCGACGCGGACGACCGGCCTGTGATCGGTCGCGATGGCCAACCAAGACAAAAGACCGTCGTCGTTCATACACAAACCCTGCCAATGGGACCGGCGGCGTCGCAAATCGCCATCAAGCAACTCGGCACCAATGGCGGCGGATTTTTCAACGTGAATTCAGCACATCCCTTTGAAAACCCCACGCCGCTGTCGAACGTGATCGAAATGCTGGCCATTCTGATCATTCCGGCCGGCTTATGTTTTACGTTCGGCACGATGGTCAAAGACGCGCGGCAGGGGCGCGCGCTGTTGGCCGCCATGACCATTCTCTTCGTCGCGCTGGCGGCGCCGTGCGTGCTGCTTGAGCAGCGCGGCACGCCGCAACTCGCCAACCTCAAGGCCGACCTGGCCGCCAGCGATGCGCAGCCCGGCGGCAACATGGAAGGCAAAGAAACCCGCTTCGGCATCGTCAATTCCGCGCTCTGGGCCGCGGTGACGACGGCCGCGTCCAACGGTTCGGTGAACTCGATGCACGATTCGTTCACGCCCTTGGCGGGCGCCGTGTCCATGTGGCTGATGCAATTGGGCGAGGTCATCTATGGCGGTGTCGGATCTGGACTCTACGGCATGCTGTTGTTTGTCATTGTGGCGGTCTTCATCGCCGGACTGATGATCGGCCGCACCCCGGAATACCTGGGCAAAAAAATCGAAGCCTACGAAATGAAAATGGCGGTGATCGGCATTTTGACGCCTTGCGCCGTGGTGCTGTTGGGTACGGCCTGCGCGGTCGCCTTGCCTCAAGGCCGCTCGTCGATTTTCAATCCCGGCACGCACGGCTTCAGCGAAGTACTCTATGCCTTTTCATCCGCGGGCAACAACAACGGCAGCGCCTTTGCCGGATTGAATGCCAACACTCCCTTCTACAACACGACGCTGGGCCTGGCGATGCTTTTCGCGAGGTTTTGGGTGATGGCGCCCGTTTTGGCCATCGCCGGTTCATTGGCCAAGAAGAAAATGGTTCCAGAAAGCGCCGGCACGTTGCCCACGCACACGCCGTTGTTTGTCGGGCTATTGATCGCCGTTGTCTTGATCGTCGGAGCGTTGACATTTTTTCCCGCGTTGGCTTTGGGGCCGATCGCCGAAGAGTTGGCGAAATGACCCTAAAACATCTTCCCACCTTCGATTCCGCGACCGCGATCAGAGCCGTCATGGAATCGTTTCGCAAGCTCGACCCGCGGGTGCAACTTCGCAACCCGGTGATGTTCACGGTCTGGGTCGGCGGGGCGTTGTCCATTGTTTTGTGGCTGCACGCGATGTTGACATCGGCGGGCGAGGAGCCGGCGTGGTTCATTCTGACCGTTTCGACTTGGCTCTGGCTGACCGTGCTGTTCGCCAACTTCGCCGAAGCGCTGGCCGAGGGGCGAGGAAAGGCCCAGGCCGACGCCCTGCGGCGGACACGAACCGAAACACTGGCCAAGCTGCTACTGGAGCCGCGGCGCGGATCGCCCTACGAGACGATCGGCGCGTCGTACCTCAAACCCAACGCGGTGTTCCTGGCCGAAGCGGGCGACATCATTCCGGCCGACGGCGTCGTGATCGAGGGGGTCGCTTCGGTCGATGAAAGCGCCATCACCGGCGAAAGCGCCCCGGTGATTCGCGAAAGCGGCGGCGACCGCAATTCAGTGACGGGCGGCACCAAAGTTCTTTCCGACTGGCTTTTGGTGCGAGTCACGACGCGGCCCGGCGAAAGCTTTATGGATCGCATGATCGCCATGGTCGAAGGCGCCAAACGGCAGCGCACGCCCAACGAGATCGCCTTGAGCATCTTGCTGGCCGGCCTGACGATCATCTTCTTGCTGGCCACGGCCACACTGCTGCCGTTTTCGGTTTTCAGCGCGGCCGTGTCTGAAAGCCGCGGCGCCACGCCCGTCACGGTAACGACGCTGGTGGCGCTCTTGGTCTGTTTGATTCCCACGACGATCGGCGCGCTGGTGTCGGCGATTGGAATCGCGGGCATGCAGCGGCTAAGCGGCGCCAACGTAATCGCCATGTCGGGCCGCGCGGTCGAAGCGGCCGGTGATGTCGACATCGTCTTGCTCGACAAGACGGGCACCATCACCTTGGGAAATCGCCAGGCGACGGCGTTCCTTCCGGCCGAAGGGGTGACGCCCGACGAACTT
>DASVGM010000309.1:0-10261 GCA_036379555.1 Pirellulales bacterium
GGTGGGCATATCTTGCACGTTGAGCCGCGTGATCGACTCGTCGTAAAACGGTTCGAGCTCGTCGCGCAGGCGCGCGTTCAAGAGCAATTGGTCAACTTCGGCAGGCCGGCTGGAGAATGAATCTGACATGTGAGTAATTCCACAGTTAAGCGCCTTCACGGCAATCCCCAAGAATCGACTGTACCAGCCCCCGGCCGGCCCGCAAGTAGCTGCCGCCGGGGACTTTAATAAATTTCCAAACTCCCGGCGTTGCTTCCGTTACGACCGCGCAGGTCGGCGGTAGTTCTCACCTGAAACACTCCGCCATATGGCTCGACGCTTTCAGTTCAGCTTGCGATTATTGCTTTGGCTAACGGCCATGGTCGCCTTGCAGGCGGCGGCAGCGGCCAGACGCGCTAGCACTGAACCCCTCAGCTCATTGGAGCGGATCGCCAGTCTCGTGATCGCAGGCGCCCTTGCAGTCGCGGGGCTGGCCTTACTGCTCTCCCCGCGGCGCCCAGCGATGGCTTGTCTGCCGGCGAAAACCGGTCAGCCGGATGGTGCCGTCGGGGGCGATGTCCATGAGTGAATAGCCATTGTTTTCAGCGCCGGAACCTTCGACCATCGCCACCAGCGTGCAGTACGTGATGCCGCCAAGCTCCTTAAGATCGTTGCGATGGCTGTGCCCTTGGAAGACCGCCAAGACTTTGCCGGACGCTTCGAGAATCTTCCGCACATCGCGGCTGTTCTTCACGCCGTGGTTGTTGCTCACGTCGAGCCGCTGGTGGGCGAAGACGATCGCCGGCTTGTCGCTGCCCTGCAAGTCGGCGGCGAGCCATTCCAGTTCCGAGGCCGGCAGATTGGCGTCGGTCCAGTGAGAATTCTTGCGGCCATACGGCTGGCCGTCGTGGCGGAAACACGCATCCAGCACAATGAAGTGGAAGCCACCGCGGTCGAATGAGTAATACGATTTCTCTTGTTCGACGCCGCCGAGAAACTCTTCTTTGGTGAGTGTATCAACGCAGTGATTGCCCAAGACGTAATGCCTGTCTTTGCAGATGGCCGAGAACGACCGATTGATCGTCCGCAGGTAGTTCAACTCCACGTCCACGCTGTCGGCGGCGTCGATCAAATCGCCCAGCTCCACCAAAAACGCCGGCCTGTTGCGTTCAAACTGCCGGCCCGCTTCTTCCAGCTTGGCGGGCGTCTCGCGGTAATATCGATTTCCAGCCGGCGCTTTGTCAGCGTAGTGCAGATCAGTCACCAGCGCCACATGCAACGGGGCCGGCGCGGCGTCGGCAAGCAAACGCGATGAATTGAGCGCGGCGGTGGTCAATAGCAGTGTTCCGCCATTCAAAAAGGCGCGCCGGCCGAGACGAATGTCGTGATGATCGTCAGTCATGGTGATCGCCCTGTTTGTTTGCAATGATTCTAACCCCCGTTTTCGCGTCGGGCATTGCCAGCCAAACGCCGCCAACGCAGCCTTTGTCTTTCACGCAATGACCATGCGCCGCCAGCAATCGGCCGGCGGATAGGCTCTCAATTCCCAACGAGCAGTCAAACTCGTAACGTCCCTGCATCTGAAAGTCGGCATTGGCGACGAGCAAGATTTTCGGATTGCCATAGCAGCCAAACCACCAGCGGCCGTGGGCGAACGCCGCCGTCTGAATGCCGAGGCGCGTGTGACCGCTCTTCAAGACGTGCTTTTTCACGAGCTTGAAATCACCGTCGTATTCGTAGACGTAGTTCTCCTCAACACCCTCGGGCAACCCGCCCACGACGAAGAAATGCCCCGCGCGAAAACCGACGCCGCCGGCGCCGTAGACGGCCTCTTGAATTTCGTGCCGGGCGAGCTGTGTCAAGGTGGCGGCGTCGTAAACATAAATCCACGAATCGGCGTTGCCTTTGGGATCGTTGAATTTGCCAAGATTCACGGCGACGTAAAGTTTTCCATCGTGATGCGTGAGGTCGCCGTGATGGTTGGCGACCGGTATCTTTTTGAGCACGTTGCCGTCGAGATCTGTCGCGACGAGCCACGTCGTGAACGACCAATAGATCGCATCGTCGCTGGCGCAAATGCCTTGCAGGTGGTGCGGGTAAAAACCCGCGCAGGTTACGTCCTGGTATCGCGAGTTAGGGTCCGCCGCCGCCGCGGTAGCCGCCAATGTCGCGGCGACAAGCGACACGGCTAGCGGGCAAATCACACGGCTGGAAAGCTTAGATCGTAAAGTCGGTGCGTTGTGTGGCATTGGGTATCGGACCCTGGTTCGTCGTGCATTCTTGGGATGGTCAGTCAAACCATTCGTCTTCCGGGTCAAACTTGGGAAGCACGAAGATCAACACGGTCATGCGGCCGACCGCGCGGTGTCGCACGCCGGGACGGATGACAATGGCCATGCCTGGCCGCACGGCCACACGCTCGCCGTCAAGCTCCATTGCGGCGTCCGGCTCGCACCGTAAGAAGTAATACGTTTCCGTCAGCTTGCGGTGATAATGCGTTTTGGCGTCGTTGGAAATCTCCGTGCGATGCAGGGTCGCGGGAAAATCAGCGACGCTTGTGAAGGCGCGCCGCGCCGTGCCGCAGGGACAAGGCACGCCGGGCACTTCGTCAAAATCGACGATCTCATAGGCGGGTCGTTCGGATTGCGCCATTTTCTTCAGCACCACGGTCATGCGTACTGCAACCGCTCGGCGCTGCCGCAATCAATCGCGCAGCGAATCACCAACGCGGCGACCGACGCGCGTTGCGGCGGCCCCAGTTTCGGCCAATCAGACAGTTTGCAGCGGCAAAGGCTGCGAATGCGCCGCGCGACAAGTTGTTCGGCGGCCTTGGAGTAGGACACGGCCGCGCCGGTGGTCATCCAATAATCGTCGGCAAAGTTCCAAACGTGCGTCGCCAACGTCACGCCGAGCGCGCCGGTTGCGCTGAGGTTGACATCGACAAGCCTGCCGTTCTGGCCGGTCAATTGGTCGGTCACATCGAGAATCGCCTCGCCGGCCCCCTGATTGAGAGTCAAGAGTCGAAATTGAGCCTGGCAAAGCAGATCGACCGTGGCGGCTTCGTCAGGGCTGTACAAGGAGCAATCGGCGCGGAATCGCTCCACGGTCGTCAGCCCTTCATGGCGAAGTTCCAACAGCGCGTAGTTCATCACAACGCCCGCCAAATCTTCATGTTCAAGCACGATGGCGCCGCGCTGCCAAAGTCCCAGCGCCTTGGCGGCCTGCTCCAAATCGCTTTTTATGAACAGTTCCATCGCGTCGTGCATCAGGCGTCGCGTGGCTTGGCGTTGATTCTGGTAAAGGCGAACGATATCGCCCGATGCCGCGCCGGCGGCGTCAGGAACACCGCGGAATAAATTGGTAAGCATGTGCGGGAACCCTCCTTTGTTGGGCACTCGCTATATTATATGCCTCGCCACCGAATGCTGTCTATTCCGGCGGACGAAGAGGATGATGGGCGTTTGTGAGAACTTACACGCAGATGTGCATCGAAGTCGTCGACGCGATTCAGCGATGCCGGAGCGAACCGATATTCAACCGCTTGCGGCAAAAAGTTCGCGGCTACGCGCGTGATGTCTTGCGGTTGCCAATCCACAATGATTGATTGACGGGAGCGCCGCGGAGCCTCTCCCAAAAAAACGGGTTGATTTCGCCGCCCGCGCGAAGCATTGCCGCGGCGCGCAAAAAAAAACTCCCGGAAAGAACAGGTCCCAGGGGGGCAAAGGACGCCATCCGTTTCCGGGAGCAATTGGCCGGTTTGCGAAGCGAACCGTCCGCATCCATGCCGACGGCTATGCTTCGTGGTCCGCAGGAGAGCGGTCAGCTTTCCCGAATGCGGACCCAACCACGTGGTTTGACGACCGAATACTCACACGCTTCAACACACCTTGCGTGCCCCGCGTTGAAGAGGCGGGAGAATAAGAGAATGCCCGCCGACGGTCAAGGCCGATTTTTTCGCCCCTTTTCGCGAGCTTTGGAGCACGGGTTTCCTGGCCCGTCACGTAGAAAAAAATCCGGAGGACGGCCTTATCAAGCCGTCCCGTTATCGCGCACTCGCGACGGGGCGGCCTGGGAAGGCCATCCTCCGGACATGAAACGCGCTTCTCGGCAAGATCAACCTCATTGCACGACGATCCGCTTCGGCTGAATCTGCGGCAGCTTGGACAACGTCAGATAGAGCACGCCGTCGCGCATCTCCGCGGTCACCTTGTCGGCATCGACCGTTTCGGGCAACGTGATGGTTCGCTCATATTGGCCGTAACGTCGCTGGTTGCGGTGATATTGCCGCTCGCCTTCCGGCGCCTTCCGTTGGCATTTCAGGTGCAGTCGGCCATCTTCGACAACCAACTCAACGTCTTCGTTCTTGACGCCCGGCAACTCGAACTCAACATGGAAATGTCCCGCGTCTTCCCAGCACGCCCAAGGCGCCGACCAACCGTCCGGTTGGGCTGCCCCCTCCAGGCCGCAGGCGAGTTGGTCGAACACGCGATCGAACTGCCCCAGGCCAAAATCAAAACGCGGCAACAAACGGTGATTCACAGCTAACATAATCTCATACCTTCCTTTCAGAAAGAAACGAACTTATTCTCATCCAGTGGCCCTGGCGGGCCCCTGTCAGTTTGACGGTTTCCAACTCCACCAGATGCAAGGCGTATGCCAAATGGTTTTTGATAACGCCGACTTGTCTCAAACTGCTTGGAGATCAAGCGTTTAGATAACGTGGGAATTATCCCGACGTAAAATGCGCTCAACAGAGCATGTGCCAAATTGGCATACGCCTGTTGTTTTTCAAATAGCCATAAAGTTCGCAACCAAATAGCCCCGCCGCGTATGCCATTCTTGTTCACGCTAACCATTTTCGCGGCCGCGGCGCTGGTATTTTTGCTGGAGCCGATGGTGGGCAAGCTGCTGCTGCCCGCGTTTGGCGGCGCCCCGGCGGTTTGGAACGTCTGCATGGCGTTCTTTCAATCCGTGCTGTTGGCCGCCTACGGATATGCGCACTGGCAGACACGGGCGAAATGGCCCCGCGTCCGGTACTTAACGCACATGGTCGTGCTCACGCTGCCGTGGTTGGTGCTGCCGTTTGGTTCGGAACCGGCGATCACACCCGACGGCGGCGCCAATCCGACATGGACGCTCCTCGCCGCGCTCTCGCTGACGGCGGGCTTGCCGTTTTTTGTTGTCGCGGCGACTTCACCGCTCTTGGCCCAGTGGTTCGCCGACACGCGACACCGCCACGCCTCCGATCCGTATTATCTATATGCCGCCAGCAATGCCGGCAGCCTGCTGGGCTTGCTGATTTACCCCACGCTGGTCGAACCGCGCCTCACGCTGCCCGAACAATGCCGACTGTGGGCGGTTTGTTACGCGGTACTGATGATATTGCTGATGGCCTGCACGATCGTCGCCTGGCAAACCAACAGGAGGATGGCCTTCCCAGGCCGTCCCGTTCTCTTGCCGACGGAGGTTGCGCCGCCTTCGTGGTCGCTCAACGCGAGTTGGTTGGGCCTGGCCTTCGTGCCTTCCAGCTTGCTGCTGGGTGTGACGGCGCACCTGTCGAGCGATGTCTCGCCCGTGCCCTTGATTTGGGTGGCGCCCTTGGCGCTGTATCTGTTGAGCTTCGTGCTGGTGTTTTCACGCCTGCCGCGGCGGGTTCATTGTGTTTTCGCGGTGGCGTTGCCGCCGCTGGTGATGTGGCAGATTTTCCAGTCGTTCACCTCCGCGCGGCTGTCGCTTTGGCTCATGGCGGTGTTGGATCTGGCAACTTTTTTTTGCGCGGCGATGCTCTGCCACGGAGAGTTGGCGCGGCGGCGCCCCGCCGCGAGTCAACTCACGCGGTTTTATTTCTGGATGTCGCTGGGCGGTGTGCTAGGCGGCATGTTCAACGCGCTGGCGGCGCCGCTGTTGTTCAACTCATTGTTGGAATACCCATTGGCGATGTCAGCCGCTTGCCTTTGCTCGCCGCTGACGCTCTGGCGTTGGCCCCCGAACCGCCGTTGGCTCGACCTGCCGTTGGCCGCCTTGATCGGCCTGGTGGCGGCGGTCATCTTGTTCCAGACCTATGACCGCGAACCGGAGGGGCCGGTGCTGCTTTGCCTGGCGCTTTGTTGTGGCACGTTGGGCAGGCCGCTGGCGCTGGGCTGCAGCCTGGCCGCGATGTTTCTGCTGGTCGGCTTTTTTGACGACACGAGCAGTCGCATCTTGTATCGCGAGCGCAATTTCTATGGTGTGCTCACCGTGCATTCCGACGCCCGCGATGAGTTTCATTACCTCAAGCACGGCCGCATTCTGCACGGCCGGCAGCGCCGCGGCGACGACCCGGCGGTGCGCGACGTGCCGTTGGTTTACTATTATCCCACCGGCCCGATCGGCCAGGTGTTCGCCGCGCCGCCGCCGGCGCAAAAGCGGCGGCTGCCGGTGGCGGCGATCGGTTTGGGCGTCGGATCGCTGGCCGCCTACGCGCGGCGCGGCCAGGAGTTCGTGTTTTACGAAGTCGATCCCGCGGTCGAGCGCATCGCGCGCAACGATGCCTGGTTCACGTATCTGCGCGACAGCCGAACCGACGTGCGTGTGGAATTGGGCGATGCGCGGCTTTCGCTGCGCGACGCTCCCGACGGCCATTACGGCCTGATGGTCATCGACGCTTTCAGCGGCGACGCCATTCCGGTGCATTTGCTGACGCGCGAAGCGCTGCGGCTCTATCTCTCCAAACTGGCGCCCGACGGGCTGCTGGCCTTTCACATCTCGAATAATTTTCTCGAACTCGCGCCCGTGCTGGGAAATCTGGCCCGCGACGCGGAGTTGATCGGCCTCGATCAGAACGAGACGGGCGAAACGATCAGCGACGACGATTTCGCGGCCGGCAAAGCCGCGTCTCACTGGGTGATCGTGGCGCGGCACGAAGCCGATTTTGGCGAGTTAGCGAACGATGATCGCTGGCGGCCGTTGGCCGGCGCGCCGGAGTTGCCGCTGTGGACCGACCATTCGACAAGCCTCTGGGGCGTCGCCCATTGGCGGCGTTAAGTACGGGCCAAGCGGCAAGTTGCGAATTTGTCAACCTCGGCGGGGCGGCAAAACGCGCTGGGAGCCTGAAAACTGCCTTGACTCACCCGGTCTATGCTCTAACAATGCAATTGTCATGCGGTGTTATCCATGATCGACGATTTCGGTGACCGAGAGGTTTTCGGCCCATGTTAGCTTTGCCCCGTGTTGCGTTGGGCTCCATCCAACACGATATTTCAACCCAGCCGATGTGCTGGGCGCTCATGGACGCCTTTCGCCGGCATGGCCGGCAGCTTCAGCATTTTGTCTCGCGAAGCTGCTTCTGTCCGCGAAACGGCGCGTTGGCCATCACCGGCGTCAATTCTCGCCATCTCGATACCTGGTTGATGAACCGGGCCGTCTGCCGTGAGATTTTCGCGCATGGTTGCGCCGGACGCGATCTGGCGGTGATCGAAGGACGTTTCCCCGCGCCCGATGGTTCGCCGCCGGCGGGGCATGGTTCGCCGCCGGCGGGATCGGGCGGAGCCAGCTCGCTCGATACGCTTTGCGATTGGCTCGACGTGCCGCGGCTGGTGGTCTTGGATGTGTCGCGGCTCAACGGCTGCCAATTACCCGAGCGTCCGGCTCAAATCGATGGCCTGCTGCTCGACAGAGTACCCTCGCTGAGCGCGGCGTATTATCTGCAAACCTCTCTCGAATCGCTCTGGGACGTGCCGGTGTTGGGGGCTTTGGGCGAGGCGCCCAAGCTACGGGCGGCCATCGACAGGCTCCCTTGTGGAGCGGTGCCGCCCTGGGAACTTTGCCGCGAACTGGGCAACGAATTTGAGCGGTTCAATCGAATGGATCTCATCGAAAGCGTGGCGGCGCGCCGCGACATGCCGGACGCGCCGATCGCCATCTTTGAACCTTCCGGCAGCCGCGCGGCGAAGCGCGGGGTAACCGTGGCGGTGGCATACGACGCGGCTTTCAATTGTTATTTTCCCGATTCGTTGGAGCTGCTGGAAATACGCGGCGCGAACATCGTCGATTTTTCGCCGTTGCGCGACGAGGTTTTGCCCGACGCCGACGTGGTTTATTTTGGCTGCGGACATCCCGAATTATTTGCCGACACTCTGGGCGGCAATCAGTGCATGCTTTTGGCGTTGCGAAACCACATCCGCGCCGGCCGCCGCGTGTATGCCGAGGGTGGCGGCCTGGCGTATCTTTGCCAGCGCATGGAAACATCCGCCGGCGCCTTGGTGCCAATGGTGGGCGCGCTGCCGGCGGTCGCTCGGCTGAACCGGCAGATGACGCCGCCCACGCCCGTCGAAGCGCTGCTGGCGACCAATACCTGGCTGGCCCCGGCCGGCACTCGGCTGCGAGGCTATCTGAGCGGACACTGGCTCTTGGATCCGGTGGGACCGCTGACGCGCTGCCTGGCGGGCGGCGACCGTTCGCTCGACCTGGTCGCGCAATACAACGTGCTGGGCAGCCGCTTGCATCTCAACTTCGCGGCCCAGTCACATTTATTGCAGGGTTTTTTCAAACCGCGCGCCGCCGCTCTGGCCAGCTCCATCGTGGCCGGTTAGGCTTGCAACACGCGCGTCAGCGTGTCGCGCATTTCGCTTTCGATCTTGCCTTTGAACATCATGGCGGCGAAGGGCAGATCGACATCGAGCGTGGCGTCATTCTCACTGACGTTGCCGTTGCCCTGAAACTGGAAACCAAACGTCTTAAAGCGGAACGTGAGCGCGTTGCCGTTCCACTCTTCTTCCAGGTTGCTCACCTGGTCTTGGTGCTTTTCCTTGAGCCGGGTGACAAATCGCTGCAAGCGCTCCGCCGCGCCTTCCTGGCCCAATTGATGAGGAACGCTGATGGTGATTTTTGGCATAACCCTTGGTCCTATAAATCCTAAACCTTAAAGTATTTTCTCTTTCAGTTCGTTGAGCAGCCGTACGGCGTGCCCGATTTCGGCTTTTTGCCGCTCGGGCTCTTGGGCGATTTCACGCTCGATGGTCAAGGGGCCGGTGTAACCGACCTCTTTCAAGGTTCGCAAATAGTTTTCGATGCCGACGGCGCCCTGTCCCAGCGGCACCTCGGCGCCAAATTCCTTGCCGGGGTTCTTGGCCCAAACGCCATCTTTGCAATGCACGCTCTTGACGTAGCGGCCCAGCTTTTTGAGCGCGGCGATCGGTTCGCCCGATCCATAGAGAATCATGTTGGCCGGGTCGAAGTTGATGAACAAATTGCCGCGGCCAGCGTCCTGGATGAAGTCGATCAAGCTGTCGGCCGTTTCCTGTCCGGTTTCCAGGTGCAGGGCCTGACCGTTCGCCCGGCAGTGATCGCAGACGTCGCGTGTCACGTCGAGCGCCTCGGCATAGAGCGGGTCTTGGCGATTGTGCGGCACAAACCCCAGGTGCAGGGCCACGACCGAGCAGCCGAGCAGTTTGGCGAAATCGGCGATTTCCTTCATTTCTCGCGTGCGCGCCGCGCGCGTGTCGCGCGGCACCAGGCCGACGGTGCGTTCGGTCGTCGGAATGTCGGCGTAGCTTTCACCTTCAAAGCCGCCAAAAACCGCGGTGAGGGTAATGCCCATCGCGTTCAGTTTTTCCAGAAACGCACGGGCCTGCTCCGGCGTGCGGGTGCCCTGGGCCGGAGCATGCAGTTGGATGGTCGGCACTGCCAACTCCCGCGCCACTTCCAGTTTGACTCCCAGGCCCGCGTCGATGCTGGCGAAAACGCCGATTGGCCAAATCTCCATGTCAACCTCCACCGATTTCCATTGATTCACCAGCACGCAAAGCTGGCCCGTCCGTAGCCTAACGGCGCGCTCGACTTTGCACAACCGGCTTGCTCCGGTCGAGGCGCATGAGTTCGTCTCGCGGCTCGATTTTTTCTTTTTCACGGCCGCCCCGCGATCAGGATCGTTGTGGCCTGCGCAAAATCGGTTGTCGTGCCCCGACTTCCTTGATACTAGATTCATTCCGCCACGATCGGGGCAAGCCCCCGTCGAGCGCTGACTGACTGGGTAGATGCACGGCGCCGAACGCGTCCCCATTTTCGCGTTGCCTCCGCCGCCAAAGGCGGCGGAGGCAACGCGAAAACGGGGACGCGTTCGGCGCCGTGCATCTAGCCAGTCAGTCAGCGCTCGACGGGGGCAAGCCCCAATACCGTTGAAATAGGCGCAAGTCACAGCACTTGATTATCTTAGGGTTTGATAAAGAACCCACTAAGGCAGCAAGGAGGCTGTGACCGTGAGCGCACAAGGAAAGTGTTTGTTACCGGCCGATGAGTCGGGCCG
>DASVGM010000310.1:0-5055 GCA_036379555.1 Pirellulales bacterium
CCTTGCCTCGATCATCCAGCAGGAACGAATCTCGCTTTGCGCCGCACCAATCTCAATTGTTCCAAGCCTATCAACAAACTGACTTAATGCAACTATGAAATCCTTCACCACCCACACCGGCCGCGTTGTTGCGATGGACCGGGCCAACGTCGATACCGACCAAATCATTCCCAAGCAGTTCCTCAAGCGAATTGAGCGAACGGGTTTTGGGCAATTTCTGTTTTTTGACTGGCGGCAGTTGCCCGACGGTTGGGCCGATCCCGAATTCGAGCTCAACCGCCCGGAAAACCAAGGCGCCACCATTCTGCTAACGCGACGAAACTTCGGCTGCGGTTCGAGCCGCGAGCATGCCCCTTGGGCGTTGGAAGATTATGGCTTCCGGGCGCTCGTCGCTCCCAGCTTCGCCGACATTTTCTATAACAACTGCTTCAAAAACGGCCTGCTGCCGGTTCGGCTCAGCGAAGAACAGGTTGAAGAGCTGTTCCAGCGCGCGGCGAAGCATGACGGGTATGCGTTGACCATCGACCTGCACTCGCGCACGCTGCGCGATGAACACGGCCTTGAATATCGCTTTGACGTCGATGACTTCCGTCGCCACTCGCTGCTCAACGGTCTTGACGACATTGGGCTGACGCTGGCCCATGAAGACAAAATCGCGGCTTACGAGGCGACGCACGCGTGAACACAAGCAAACCAATCGCCATCGTGCTGGCGGCGGGCAAGGGAACCCGGATGAAATCCGACCTGCCCAAAGTCTTGATCGAGGTCTGCGGACGGCCGATGATCGAGTACGTGCTCGACACGCTCACCAAAGCGGGCATCGAGCGGGCGCTGGTTGTCGTGGGCTATCGCTCCGATTTGGTGCGTCAGACGCTGGCCCAACGGCCGGGCTTGCGCTTTGTGGAGCAAACCGAGCAACTTGGCACCGGCCATGCCGTGATGGTCTGCCGCCAGGCGCTAGGCGATCACGACGGCGCCGTGTTGATTGTCACCGGCGATTCGCCGTTGGCCCAGCCCGAATCGCTGGCCACGCTGCTGACCGAGTTTGACCGCCAGCGCCCGGCCTGCCTGATGGGCACCGCCATGAAGGACGATCCGCACGGCCTGGGCCGCATCGTGCGCGACGTCGACGGCGGCTTTGAGCGTATCGTCGAAGAAAAAGACGCGACCGACGACGAGCGGCGCATCACCGAGGTCAACATGAGCTGTTACGTTTTTGACGGCCGCGAACTGTTGTTCGCGCTCGATCGTTTACGCCCGGCCAACGCGCAATCCGAATACTATTTGACGGATTGCCCCGGCGTATTGAAAGCCGCTGGGCGAGTGGTGCGGGCGCTGCCGGTTTTGCGGCCGATCGAGGCGTTGAGCATCAATACGCGTGACGAATTGGCGGCGGTTGAAGACGCGCTGCGATCGAGCGGACGGCAATGACGGCGCGGTCGCCGCTATGGCAAAATGCGAAGAAGGTTATCTCTGTGACGTTTGCGGCGGCGACGTTGAATCGCTGTCGGACAGCGATCTCTATTTGCGGTACGTCATTGGCCTGATCCATCCCGAGACGTTGCATACGACCCGCGAGCGGCACATTCGTTGCAATCCGGCACTGGCGCAGTTTATTATCGATGCCGATTTTGAGCCGGTCGCGGTCGAAGGGCCTTTTGACAAGCGGTGTCTGGACGCTGATTACGTGGGGAATCGCGAGCAACTCGTGACCCGCGGCTGGCGGCGTTTGCTGGAACTTGACCGCCACCGCCCCGACACAATTCTTGAATATCCGTTGCCGGAAGTGCGCGCGGCCTGGTGACGAGAACCGCCCTTATTCTTCCGCCGCGGGCGGCCGGTAGCGCTCGACAAGCTGCGCCATGACTTCCAGCACGAGCAGATCGGCCCGCGACATGACGTGCCTCGCGCCGCGGCCGCCGAGACCTTGCAATGTTTCTTCCAGCACATGCACGTGCAATTGCATCAACCGTGGCGCCGACATGCCGCGCGCCGCGAGCGAATCGGCCAAAGCGGCGGTTTCCGCCGCTTGGCTGCCGGCGCCCATGATCAGGTATGCCCTGAGCAGATCACGATAGCCGGCCACGAGCGAACTGGGCAAGTCGAGCGTGTGCTCCACGCGCTTCGTGGCTCGCGGCGTGTGGCGCCAATCGTCGGCCTGAGAGAGCTCTTCCAGCCCGCCGAGCAAAGCTCGTTGCTGTTCGAGCAGCCGCTCGGCCTCGCCATGCTCCAACCGGGCACGTTTGCGGTCGAGCTCGGTTAGTCGCCGATTCTCGCGTGCCAGCGTATGGCACTCGATCGCGCGCGCCACGGTCCAAATGAGTTGGCGCGCCGTCGTCGTCTCGCTGTTCAAATAAGCATCGGCGCCAACTTCGTAGCACAACGAGGCCAATACGTGCTCGGCCTCGCGACCCAACACCACCAGCGGATCGTCCGCTCCCGTCGCGCGGTGCGCTTCCGCCCAATCGATCGCGTTCAACTCGGCCGGCGCGTGCCGCACCAACACCACGTCAAATGTTTCTTCACGCAGCCGGGCGAAACCGTTTTGTCCGCCGAGCGCCGCTTCGACCATGACGGACATGGCTCGATCGCAGGCCAACAGTTCGCTTAACCACCGCGACGGGCACGAAGGGGGCGCCACGTAAAGCGCGCGAACCACCTGTGGCAGCTTTGCCCAAGCGGACAGCGGCGCCACACGGTTGTCGACAGGAGGTTGATGAAAGACGGCTTTTGCCACGCCCGAACTTTACTGAACCGGCGGCGATGCGGGAAGAGGGAATTGGCGGACTTCGTCTTCCCAGGCGCTAACCAGTTGCCGAATCTCCGCTTGAATCTGCTCAATGGAACGAGCGGCGTCGACCACCAGCATCCGCTCGCCGTGCCGAGCGGCCTCAGCCAAATAGCCGGCGCGCAAAGCCGCGAAAAACTCCGCGCCTTGCCGCTCCATGCGATCCAGCGGACGGTTGAGCCGCGCGGCGGCCTCCGCCGTGTCAATGTCCAAAACAAAGGTCAAATCAGGCTCCATCGCAGCGGTCGCCACCCGGCCCACTTGCCAGAGCGCGGGAACGTCGAGCCCGCCGGCGTGCCCTTGATAAACCACGTTTGCCAGCAAAAAGCGATCGCTGACCACATCTTTGCCCGCCGCCAGGGCCGGCTTGATCACTTCTTCCACAAGCTGCGCTCGGGCGGCCATATAAAGCAGCATTTCCGCCCGTCGGCTGATGCCCAAATCGTCGCGATCGAGCAAAAGTTGGCGAACCTCCTCTCCCAGACGCGTGCTGCCCGGATCTCGACACGCGACGACTTCGCGACCGCGCTGGCGCAACCAATCGGCGAAAAGCCTCGCTTGGGCGCTCTTGCCGCAGCCGTCAATGCCGTCGAAGGAATAGAACATGGTCAGTTGCCAGTTGCCAGTTGCCAGTTGTCAGTGGCCAGTTGTCAGTTGCCAGTTGTCAGTTGTCAGTTGTCAGTGGCGACGGACAACGAAAACGAGGAGGCTGTCCGAAAAACTACCGTGGGGCGGGCCGCCGGCCCGCCTGGAAGCGAAAGACGGCTCGGCGAGCCGCCCCACGATACGCTGCCACGGCGAAATCTGAGTTTTCGGATAGCGCCTCTCAGTGGCAACGGACCACTGGCAACGCACTACTGACGTTCCCCGTCAATAAACACCGCTTCGATTTCCAAATCACAATTCAACACCAATAAGTCCGCCCGTTTGCCCGCCGCCAGACTGCCGAAGTCGCCATCAAACCCGGCGATGCGCGCCGGTGTGAGCGAGGCCATTCGCACCGCCTCCCACAGCGGACAACCGGTTGATTCTACAAACGTGCGTACCATGTGGTCCATGCCCCGTACGCTTGAGGCCAGCGCCTTGCCATCGGGCATTAGCCCCACGCCATCGCGCCGGATGAACGGCTCGCCGCCCTCACTCGGCCCGAAGAGGTATTCGCCGTCGGGCAAATCCAGCGCGCGGTTGCAGTCGGTCACCAGCGCCAGCCGGTCGGGCCCTTTGATCTTGCGTGCCAATTGCAGCAGTTCGCCGGCCAGATGCTTGCCATCGGCGATCAACTCAGTGGTCAGTTCGTCAAAGTAGAGCGTCGCTTCCAGCACGCCGCCACGCATGGGGTACGATTGGTCTTGCCGCAAACGCGCTCGATCGGACATGGCGCAATACAAATGATCGACGTGCCGCACTCCCCAGCCCACCGCCTCGGCCATTTGCGCGAACGTGGCGTAGCTGTGCCCCGCGCCGATGCGCACGCCGCGCCCAACACACGCCCGTGCGAATTCTTCCGCGCCGGCCAGTTCCGGGGCGACCGAGGCGGTGGCGACCACGCTGGCGTCGAGATACTCTTCAAACTCACGTCGCTCGGGCGGGCGAATCGGCCCGGCCGGATGACAGCCGCGCGCTTCGGGCCGGAAGTAAGGCCCATAAAGATGCACTCCCAGCAGCCGCGCTTGCGCCGCGCGGCGCTGGCCGCGGTGGGCGCGGCAGGCGGTAAGCATGGCCATGATTTGCTCGTGCGTGGCCGCGGTCGTCGTGGCCAGCAGCGCCGTCGTGCCATGCCGCAAATGAGCGGCCAGCACTTTGCCGACGGCGTCCGCCGAGCCATCCATAAAATCGGCGCCGTTGCCGCCATGAACGTGCAAGTCGATAAAGCCCGGCGTCACAAAGCCATTGCCCGCGTCGATGACGTGCGCACCGGCGACCGTGCTCTTGGGCTGTTCATGAATGGCGCAGATGCGTCCGTCGCGCACGACAATCTCGCCGCCTTGAAGCACGCGATCCGTCAATACGAGATTTCCGCGAAAAACGACCTGGCGATGGCGGGCGTTGTCGTCTCCTGCCAGATCGGCATCCATGCCCGAAAATGGCGATGGCATGAACATTTCTCCTTGACTATAACACCTCTCAGGCCGGCTGAAATATAGCCCGTATCGGCCTCCGCGGCAATGTGGGCTAGCCAATTCAACCGCGCCGTGCGACACTGAACGACATGCAAGCGAATCTGAAACGCGAGCGCAGCCGGCAGGCTTTTGCTCGAGCGAAGCAAC
>DASVGM010000311.1:0-8695 GCA_036379555.1 Pirellulales bacterium
CGACAATTACTCGGATTACGGCTTCGCGTATAACGGCCAAGGCGATCAAACGAGCGTCGATAACGCCGGCACTCCCGGCGCACCGCATGTCGTCTTGACCAACCAATTCGACGCCCTTGGCAATCGCACATCATTGGCGGCCACGCTCAACGGCACGGCCGATTTCATCAACAATTACTCCTATGACACGCTCTCCCGCCTGCGCGACATCGCACAGCAAGGCCAAACCGGCGGCAACGCCGTCGCGCCCAAGTCGATTTATATCGGTCTGAACGGCGCGGGCGACATCACGGCGCTCAACTACGCCAACACCGTCAGTGCCGGGCCACAGCAAACAAGTCCCGGCTACGTCACGTTGACCTACAGCCCGACGACGGGCTTGTTGACCGGCATGAACGACACCGCCAACGGCGCGTCGATCGACAATCTCGCCTACACCTACGACGCGCTGGGCCGCGTCAGCACGTTCACCTCGATCGACGGCACGGCCACCTACGGTTACGACAACACTTCGCAGCTTGTTTCGGCCGCGTACACCACCGCCACCGGCGGGCATCAGCCCGTGAACGTCAGCTTCACCTGGGACGCCAACGGCAACAACGCCGCGCCGGGCAACGTCGTGTCGCCCAACAACGAGGTGACGAACGACGGCACCTATACTTACACGTTCGACGCCGACGGTAATCGCACCTCGCGCACGAACATTTCGAGCGCCTACGCCACCGATTACAAAACCACCTATACCTGGGACTATCGCAACCGTCTGACCGACGTTGAATTCTTCGACAACAACAACGTCCTCACCAAGCACGTCCATTACGTCTATGACGTATACGACAACTTGCTTGAAGAAGACCTCGATCCCAATGGCGGCGGGACGTACACGACCAAAGACCAATTCGTTCTCGACGTGCAGGCCAAGACGCCGGCGGCCGGCAACGCGCCGCTCGAGCGTTTTGACGTCTCCGGAAATGTCGTCCCCCTCTTGCCGGACGACGTGTTGATGGAATTGGTCAACAACCAGTTGACCGAGCGTTTCCTGAACGGCCCTTCGCGTTCCGGTGCCGCCGACGTCATCTACGCCGAGGGCGCCGTCGCGTCCCTCACCCAGCCCGATTCTGTCGACTGGATTTTCGCCAACAACCAAGGTTCGCCGACCGACGTCGTCAATTCGTCGGGCACGTTGATCGACCACGAGGTCTACTCGCCGTTCGGTCAAGTCGCCTACGCCAGCAACCCCGGCGTCTTCTTGCTTCAAGGCTTTTCCGGAGGTTACTCCGACCCCAACACCGGCCTCATCAAGTTCGGCGAGCGCTGGTACGATCCGTTGACGACGGTTTGGATCAGCGTCGATCCAGCCGCGCTCAACGCCGGCGGGTTGAACCTGACGAGATATGTGCGAAATGACCCCTCAAATGCCAGCGACCCAAGCGGCCTTCTGGGCTTGCCGACGGATCAAGACAGCTCGAGCAAGTCGGTTTGGGCGGCGCTTCGTAACGGCCAGTGGCAGACAGCGCGCGACCTCATTGATGATATAGCCCGCCATCTGAATCCGAGTGACAAATGCATTCTACAAGGTCTACGAAGCGCGATTAAACAAATTCAGAGCCTTGATAAATGGCGCAAGCAGATGCAAGGATTTAGCCGAAAGCAGAAACTTGAACAAATCAAGAGCCTCGAAAAGACGCTTGAAAAGCATTTAAAGGTACGTGACGCCTGCGATACGCCAGAAACGTACAGGATGCGATACCAGATCGACTTCCTTAAGCGGCTGACTGGAGCGGAATGATGACAATCGATGACGCACGTCTTGTTCACTCCGCACGGCTGCTTGCCGAATACGCAATCGGCGTTTCTGCGATGTCTGCTGTTTTCAGCGGCTCATTGAGTTGTTATAAGCCGCTTGCAGAAGGTGCCCTAGCAGACATGTTAGAGATGCTGTCGGCGGTCACGGCAGAGCTAAGCTCGCGGGGTATTGACGCCACTGAGATCGAGATGCCACAGAGCATGTTAGCCGATGAGCCATCGTCGCTTGCCGCAGCGGTCGAAAGACTACCGGCATTTCTTGCCCATGTTGCGCGCGCGCTGGCCAGTCTGCGCGTATCAGATGGCACGGAGCTAACCTCTATTTCTGTGCGCGCGCAAACCTTTTCTTTACACCTCCGAGAAGCAAGCCCGACGACAGAACCGGACAAAGGGTCAGAACGATTTTAAGTTCAGGAAGAGAACAGGAAGAGAAAGAGGGACATTCTACTTTTGGCCACAGTTCGAGTTCACGAAGACACGATTCACCATCGAGTGTGCGAGAAATGACAATGCGAAGCAGCAGTTCACGCAGGGGCTTTATTGCCGGCGCCGCGGCCCTGGTGGCCGCGATCGTTGCTAAATGCGGCCGCGCATTGGGTGCGGAACTCGACGGCCACGCCGCACATGGGCGGGCTGCATTCCAGACAGTGGACGATACATCGCCGGCCGGGTTTGCCACAACCGAAGACACGTACGACCGCCACGCCCGCTTGCTCGCGGTCACGTACCCATGCGACACCTCCGTCACCACCGTTGGTTACTCTGATGCCTGACATTCGCCAGTTCGATGGTTCGCGCGGACGGCGAACACCGCGTAGCGGAACTCGTGAGAGTTCTGGCCGTAGACCACGGCCAGACTTCTTACGAAGTCTGCTACGGGCCGGTGAGTCGTCCGGCCTAAATCGGCGCTTGAACGGCCGGGCATAACCAACCGACATTTTGGCAGCCATCACAGCCATCACAGCCGGCGCCGCATGTGCCGCAGCGTTGCGAGGGCCGCACGGCGTTGCGCGTTTGGGCGGCTAAACTCACGCATTGCCGGAAGTCATCCATCCGCCTGCCGCTCAAGAACAAGCCGCCCGGCCCCGCCGCCAAGCGCTCGCCCTCGGTCGCCACCTGCCGCAAGCGCTTCAGGCAGACGTCAAAAGCCGCCGCGCAGTGCAACGCCGATTCAATTGGGTCGAGAAACGGCGCGTCCGCCGATTGGGCTGTGCGGTGAGCCGGCCGAAGCTTGCCGTCCTGGCCGAGTCGCACGTCAAAACCCCCTCTTGAGAACTATTGGCGGTTTCCGACAGTCGCCGACGGACGGCTTCCACCAGATCTCGCCCCTCACCGCAGGTATTGGCGATCCAACGGTTCGACTTCAGCGACCACTCGCGATCTGCCAAAATGACACCCTCTCGCCCCGGTTTTTCCGCCCTGCCGACCCCGGCCGAATATTCTGGCCCCACGACTACTCTTTCACGACCAATCGTTCGGGCTTATCCAGAAAGAAATAATGCCCGTGGTCGGCGGTCAAGAACAAAGCCGTATCGCTCCAGCCGCCGTGCCGCTCAATCCATTCGACCACCGCCGTGAAGGCTTCGTCGCCGCTGAGCACCGCGCCGATCGAGTCGTCGATATTGTTCTTATGGTTGGCCCAGTCGACGTCGCCGGCCTCGATCATCAGCCAAAAACCCCGCTCGTTGCGGGCGAGCACTTCCAAAGCCGCTTCCGACATGTCGGCCAAGGTCGGATTCTCGGCGATGTCAGCCGGAGTGTACTTCTCGGCTTTGGCCTTGACGCTGTCGGTCGGTTGGAAATCGCCGTTGGCCGTGCGAAACGGCAGGTGTCCGCCTGTCACGCCAAAAAAGCCGAACAGCCGCTCGTTTTTCTCGGCGGCATCTCGGGCGGCACGAGCCAACGCGCGGCGGCCATCGACGCCATGTTGGCGCTGAACGACGCGATAACGCCCGCCCTCGCTCACGTTGATTTTGGCCAAATCGGCATCGGTTATATAAGTGTTGCCAGGAACAAAATTGGCCCCTTGCCCTTTGGCGGTCTTGGCGTCTTTTCCCCAGCCGGCGCCCAGCAGCACGTCGACGCCCGGCAAGGGCATGGCGCGGTGCGCCACCGAAGGCAGCCCCACGAGATCGCGGGTGAGATCCTGATAATCGTCGCGATGGACGTTGTTGGCGTAGGCCGCGGCCGGAGTGGCGTGGCTGATGGGCACGCTCGTTACCACGCCCACCGCCAAGCCCCGCTCTTGCAACAGACGGGCAATCGGTGCGACCTGGCGGCCTTGAGGATCGACGTTGATAGAGTCATTGTAGGTCTTCACGCCGGAGGTCATTGAAGTGGCCGAGGCCGCGGAGTCGGTGTAGGCTTGCTTGCGCTGCAGGCTTTTGCCAATGGGATATTCAACGTCGCTGGCCTTTGCCCAGGGCGTTTCGCCCGCGCGCTGCCAATCGTATCCGCCGGGCGTGACGCCGCCGGGGTTTTTCAGCACTTGCGCGTCGACGTCGCAGTCGGTGCCGTCGTTATTGGGGCTGGTGACAAAGTAGCCGAAATCGGTCGGCGCGCCGCGATAGTCTTGAAAGGCAAGCCCGGCGCCGCGGCCCTCACGATATTCGACCTTGCCGGCTTGATGGATGGCGGCCGCCCAGGTGGAAAACCAATCCATGCCGTCAAACACAAACAAGATAATCCGCTTCTTGCCCGACTCGGCGGCCTTTTTCTGCAATTGATAGACGTCCGTTTGATCGAAATACTCCGCTTGCGGATTGAGCGTGGCTTCCGGAACGCGACCATAGAGCGCCCGCAGTTTCTCTTCGCTGCGATAGACGCTGTTCGCTCCGGCGACGGAATCAAGCTCGCAGCCGAATGAATAAATAGGTATCAAACGGTTGGAGTGTGACTGCCAGTTGGAATACTTATGAGCATCGGTGCCCCAATGCCCCCAATCGGCTTTGCCGCTTTCGACGGCGCCGTGCTGCAAAGCGCAGGGTAAATCGGCGTCGTCGGCCAGGGCGAAGGCGGGGAAAAGTAGCGAGATGCAAGCGGCGCCGATTTTGCGAGGCAGCGGTTTTACAAACAAGAACATGACGAAGCTTTCAGGGGTACGCAGTCAGGCGGGAATCGTGGCGGGAACTATCAGTATAATTTGCGTAGCGGTGCCCGCAACCGCTGTCAGCCGCAGGTATCCGCTAGATCTCGCAGATAGGCAATCGCCTCCTCCACTTCAGGAACGGCCACGCCCGACGCGCGGCCGTGACGATCGCATTTGCTCAAGAGTAACAGTTCTTCAAAGTGCTCCGATTCGGCCAGGCGGCGACGGGCGCGTTGGCCCAACGTGCGGTCGTGCAGCGCGTGACCTTCCATGTGATGCTCGATGAGCCAGTGCGTGCGCGGTGTGATGAAGCCTTCCAGCGCCTCAAGCCCCGCGGCGATGTGGTCGTATGGGTCGATGGCTTTGCCGACATCGTGCAACAGCGCCGCCAACAAGAACTCTTCATCGTAGGGAAGTTCGCGGGTGGCCAAGTCAAACACCTGCAAACTGTGGTAGAGCGCGTCGCCTTCGGGATGATACTTGGGCGATTGCTTCACCTGTTCCAGCGGCAAGAGTAGCATCTGGTAAATCTGAAAGCGATCGACCTGGTTTTCAGCCTCGGCCAAGGCGTCGTCCACCACCACGTCTGGATATTCACGGGCCAGCAACTGCTCCAGTTCGGCGATGCTGGCGCGCTCGATCGGCTTGCCGGTAACGGAACTTTGAAAGACATAGTGGGCCATGTTCTCGGCGTAGATGGTAAGCTCAAATGTGAAACGATCGACGACGTGGATGTGGGTGTAGATCCGCTCTTCGCCGTGCTTACGAACCTGTTTGCGCTGCACGGTATAGCCAATGCCGTCAAGTTCCAGCGCGGCGGCGACCGCCTCAATGCTGTCGGAGAAGACGTGCAGGTCGATATCGCTGCCGCGGCGCACGTGCCCGGTAAGAGTGCTGCCGATCAAGCGGGGGCGAAACTGCCGTAAGCGATGCATCATGGCCAACGCGGCGATGCGCATGTCGCGCAGGTTTTCCAGCCGCCGTTCGCCCTCGTAAAGTCGGGCGAAGACCTGGATTTCATCGCGGATTTCACGATTGCTGGGCAAATCTTTGGGCTTGACCCAGCCCCCGCCCAGCCGTCGCGCGGCTTTGAGTTTGGCCCGGTAATATTCCGATTCGGAGCGCTCGTACATCAAGCGGGCCGCTTCCCAGGCGATTTGCTGCCGGAGTTTTCCTTTCGACATGAGGCGAATCGCGCCGAAACAAGGCCCGTCAAAGCGGCGCGGGGCCGGAAAGATTGAGCGCCGGTTGGTTTCTTTGCCGGCGTCCCAGTTCAATCATAGGCCGCGCGGCAAGTGCATGCAATGGGCCACCGTGACTCCGTTTCACGGTGAACCGATACACGCAGGGCGATGGTGTTTAATCGAGATACACAAACTCGTTCAGATTCAGCACGAGCAACGCATAAAACGTGAGCGACTCGTCGCCGCCCAGGCCATGCTCCGCTTCCAAGCGCTCAATCAATCGCACGCCGCGGGCCACCGCGGCCTCGTCCGCCGGCCGCAAGAGCGCCAAGCGCAATGCCAGGCGAACCTGTTCGGCACGCTCAGCGCCCGCTTCGCGGCGCAAACGCTCGGCAAACGCAGCGGCCTGTTCGTGCAGAAAACGCCCGTTCAACATGCCCAACGCTTGGGCCGGCTGCGTGGTGGCAAACCGCGCCTCGCAACTCGCGTCCGTATCGGGAAAGTCAAAGTCCGCCAACAGCGGCGTGATCAGCGAACGTTTCACATGAATGTAAACGCTGCGCCGCGCTTGCTCGCCGGGCGGTGAATTGCCCCAGCCGTGGCCCGGCGCCGATTGCGTGGCCATCACTTCCGCCGAGAGTTGCGGATAAAAACTTGGCCCGTACATCCGACGGTTCAAGTTGCCGGTGGCCGAATAAATGGAATCTCGCACCTCCTCGGCGCTCAACCGGCGCATGTTGAAACGCCAGAACAGGTCGTTCAGCGGGTCGCGAGTGAGCGCCGCGTCGTTGGCCCGCGACGACATGCGATAGGCGCTGGAAAGCATCATCAGGCGGTGCAGTGTCTTGATGCTCCAACCACGCGCGATGAATTCGCCGGCCAGCCAATCGAGCAGTTCGGGGTGCGTGGGCCGCTCTCCAAGGAAGCCAAAATTGTTCGGCGAGCGAACGATGCCGCGGCCAAAATGGTGCTGCCAGATGCGGTTGACTATCACCCGTGCCGTCAAACGATTGTCGGCCGCAGCGATCCAGTTCGCCAACACCAAACGGCGGCCGGAGCTTGCCGGGACAGTTGTCGTCGCGCCAGGCGCCGCTGAACCATTTGCCGCCTGCATCACCGGCTGTTCGACGGCGACGACCGAGGGAAAGCCCGGCTCGACCTTGACCGTGGGCACGTGGGCATTGCCGCGCGAGAGTACGAAGGTGTCGGGCGGATGCGGCATTTCCGTTACGCAGAGGGCATAGTCGGCGGGCACCGGCTCGCGCTTCAGTCGTTCCAGTTCTTTCGACCGCTCGCGATAGCCGGCGTGCCAAGCGTCGCCCAGCAAGCGGGCGGCGTGCAAGCGCAACAGCTCCTTCAGATTGCGGCCCTCCAGTTGCCGGCGACCGTCGGCCGCCAGCGGGCGTTGGTCGAATCCCGGCCCGCTCCAGGACACACTCAAGCCGCGGCCACCGAGCGCTTGAAAATAATCGAGCCGAATCGGCGTCAAGCCCTGCTTGAGCGCGACCGTGGCCCGTTGCGGATTGCCGGTGCCGTGGATGCCGTCGTAATACACCGCCGTTTTGCCAGCCAGGTTCAGCCGCACGCCGTCGTCGGCATCGACGATGAACGTGTAATCACCGTCGGCCGGAACCTTGAGCAGCCCGTTGAAGACAAAACCAAAATCACTTTCACGCGTGGCCAGGCCGATGTCGAAGCAGCCATCGGCAATGTTGCCAACCGTTTCAGGCTTGATGGTGTCGAAATCCGGCAGGCGCTCCCAATGATCGCGATAGAAGCGATATTCAAGATCGTCAATGTCGCCGGCCGCAATGTTGGCGTTTTGCGATTGCCGGTACTTGGCCGTGAATTCATGTTCGAGCGCGGTGATCTTGCCTTGCAGGGCGTCGCGGCGTTCATCGTGCTGGCGCACACGCCGCTGGTAATCGGCTCGTTGGGCGTCATCGGCAAAGAGGGGCTGCTCGATGTTGGGGCCGACCGTCTGCATCGGCTTGATGCCGTGAAAAAACGCCAACAGGCTGTAGTAATCGCGTTGCGGGATGGGGTCGATCTTGTGATCGTGGCAGCGGGCGCAGTTGATCGTCAGACCGAGAAACACCTGCCCGGTGGTGGTTACCAGGTCGTCGAGCACGTCGTACTGGGCCTGCAAGCGATCGGCGGGTTCGTCGTCCCAGAGACCCAGGCGATAAAAACCGGTGGCGATGAGCCGCTCGGGCGTGGCCGGCCGCATTTCGTCGCCGGCCAACTGCTCGCGCACAAATTCATCGTAGGGCAGGTCGTTGTTGAACGAGCGGATAACGTAGTCGCGATAGCGCCAGGCGTGCGGCTTGGCGCCGTCGCGTTCAAAGCTGTTCGTTTCGGCGTAGCGGACGGCATCCAGCCAATGCCGCGCCCAGCGTTCGCCGTAGTGCGGCGAAGCCAGCAGGCGGTCGATCAGCCTTTCGTAACCAGCGGGCGATTCATCCGCCACGAAGGCATCCACCTCGGCGGGCGTGGGCGGCAGGCCGGTCAAATCAAAATACGCGCGGCGGATGAGCGTCACTTTGTCGGCCGGCGCGGCCGGTGTCAGGCCGTTGTCCTCCAGGCGATGCAGAATAAACGTGTCGATCGCGTTGCG
>DASVGM010000312.1:0-7735 GCA_036379555.1 Pirellulales bacterium
AAACCGCGGTCGATGGCATTGAAATCTGCGAGCACCTGCCGCGACTGGCGCGCATCATGGACAAGCTCACGCCCATTCGCAGCATGTATGGCTCTCCGGACGGCAACCACGATTCGTTTATCTGCTACACCGGGCGAAGCGTCAGGAATCAACCGCCCGGCGGCTGGCCTTCCGTGGGATCGACGCTTTCCGCCTTGCAGGGTTCAACCGCTCCCGGTATGCCGCCGTTTGTTGGCTTGGCGCCGCGCACCGGACACCCGCCGTATGGATCACCCGGACATCCGGGGTATCTGGGAGCGTCGCATACGGCTTTCCGGCCGAATGGCGAAGGACATGCCGATTTAACGCTCAACGGCATCAATGCCGAGCGGCTCGGCGACCGCCAGCGGCTGCTGGGCGGCATGGACCGTTTGCGGCGAGACATTGACGCCAGCGGCAAGATGGACGCGCTGGACGCGTTCACGCGGCAAGCCTTGGGCGTGTTGACCTCCAACCGATTGGCGGAAGCGCTCGACGTGTCGCGGGAAGATCCGCGTGTGCGCGAGCGTTACGGCAAGGGCGACCCGCGTAATTATGGCGACGGCGCGCCGCGCAACCTGGAACACTTTCTGGTGGCGCGGCGGTTGGTTGAAGCGGGGGCGCGCTGCGTCACGCTCAATTTCGGCCGTTGGGACTTCCACAGCCAGAATTTCTCCGAGTTCAAGAACACGCATGGCCCGCTCTTCGATCAGGGCATGAGCGCGCTCGTCGAGGACTTGCACGAGCGCGGGTTGGACAAAGACGTGTCGGTGGTGGCCTGGGGCGAGTTCGGCCGCACGCCGGTCATCAACAAAGACGCCGGACGCGACCATTGGCCGCAGGTCGGCTGCGCTTTGCTGGCCGGCGGCGGCATGCGCATGGGCCAGACGATCGGCGCCACCGATCGTTTGGGAGGAACCATTGCCCGGCGGCCCGTGCATTTCGGCGAGGTGTTGGCGACGCTCTACCAGCGCTTGGGCATCGACGCCAACGCCACCACTCTGCGCGACCTTGCCGGGCGACCGCAGTATTTGGTTGAAAATCAGCAACCGCTGCCCGAGTTGATTTAGTGGATACTCGAGAAGCGATCTTAAAGCACGCCAGCGCCATCGTGGGGCGGGCCGCCGGCCCGTCTGCCATTTCTGACGGGCGAGCCGCCCCACGGTTTTTTGCTTCTGACGGCTCGGCGAGCCGCCCCACGATCAGGTTTTGCGGTACGCTCTCACCGCCAGCGCGCCGGGCTCCGCCGAGTTTCTGCCACACGCACGGCACCGCTCTTTCCAGCGACCAATCCGCGTTAAGACTTGCCTTTCATTAAGGAGCGAAGGGCTTCATTGGCGGTATTTTCATTCTGCTTCATTATATACTTCACCCCTGCGGGCGGCGAATTCTCGGATCGCGCGGCAGCGGCAGCTTGACGGGCTTGCCGCTCTCGGCCGCTTGATAAATGCCGAGAATGATCTCCACGGCGCGGCGGCCTTCGCGGCCGTCAATCAACGGGGCGCGGCCCTTGGCAAGCGACTCGACAAAATCGCGAAACTGCCGGGCGTGCGCTTGATGGCCGATGGCGGCCGGATCGGCGGCGCCGCCGCCGGTGCTCTTTGACTGCGCCATCTGCCGCTCAATGGCGGCGTCGCGACGGTCCTTTTTGGCGAAATCCCATTTTACAATGTCTTCTTCTTGCATCATGGCCGAGCCTTGTGAGCCATGAATCTCCAGGCGTTTCAAATAACCCGGCCAAGCCGCCGTGGTGGCTTCGATCGAACCCAGGGCGCCGTTTTCAAAACGCAGGCTGGCCACGGCCGTGTCTTCCACGGCGATGCGCTGGTGGGCAAGCGTTGCTGTGTGGGCGCGGATTTCCGCCACCGGCCCCATGAACCACTGCAAGAGATCGACACTATGAATCGCCTGGTTCATCAACGCGCCGCCGCCGTCAAGCTCCCAAGTGCCGCGCCACGCGCCGCTATCATAATATTCCTGGGTGCGATACCACTTCACGTAGGCGTCGCCCAACGTCAGCCGGCCAAAGCGGCCGGCGTCGATGGCCCGTTTCAGATCCTGGCTGGAATCGTGAAAACGCGAGGGAAAGATCGTGGCCAGGCGAACGCCCGCCCGATCGCAAGCGTCAATGATTTGGTCGCAACGCTTGAGCGTGATTTCCAGCGGTTTTTCAACGATCACATGCTTGCCGGCCCAGGCCGCGGCCACGGCCGGTTCCAAGTGGGCGCCGCTCGCCGTGGCGATGGTGACGATGTCCACCGCGGGGTCGGCCAGCAGGCGATCGAGATCGCTATAGGCGCGGCAACCGTGTTCGGCGGCGAACGCTTCGGCTTTTTCCGCCGTGCGGTTGTAACAGGCGGTCACTTTCGCGCCGCGAATCTCGGCGGTCGCCCGCGCATGAAACCGGGCGATCATGCCACAACCGACAATGCCAAAACCAACCTTCATCGCGAGGTTTCCGAGTAGGCCGCCAATTGGGCGAAGGCCAGCTTCGATTGCTCAAGCAGGTCGCGGTAGTCGGTGATTTCGATTTCCTCGCCCATCAGTTCCACGTCATAATAGCCATCGTAACCGGCCGCCGAAAGCGCGGCCACAATCTCTTTGAGCGGCACTTTGCCGTCGCCCAGGCAGGAACGGTTTTGCTCCAGCCGCGGCGGCGATTTGCAGTCGCCCAAATGCACCACGGCGATCCGCTCGGCCAACTCGCCCAACTGGTCGAGAATACCTTCTTGTTGGCCGAAGTGGTAGGTGTCAAACGCCAATTTCAAATGGGGGCTGTCAAAATCATCGATCAAGCTCAGGGCGTCGTCGATGCTTGTCAAAAACGTCCATTCGGCCGCGCAACCCAAATGCATCGGCTCGATGGCCAAAATCACGTCGTGCTCGCGCGCGGCGGGCAGCAACTCCTTCAAGGCCTCTTTCACCAACCGCCGAGCGTGGTTGTGCGTATGCCCCGCCCGACCGCCGCTGTAAACCACCAGACAGCCGGCGCGCAGCTCGGCGGCGAGTTGGATCGCTTCGAGCGCGTCGCCGACGCTCTCGCGCAGGTTGCGATCGTCGCTGCCGGTGAAACCGCCGGCCCAGAGCAGGTTGGAAACTTCCAGTCCGCTTTCAGCAATTAACTCACGGCCTTTTTCTTCGCCGAAGTCCGTCAGTTTTTGCCGCCAGACGCCGATAGCCGGAATGCCGACCGCCGCATACTGAGCGACATCTTCTTCAAACGACCAACGATAGGTCGTCATTTCGTTCATCGAAAGTTGCGCCATCCGTGTCGGCTCCTTGGGGTCGAGAGGCCAGCGAAGACCAAGTGCAGGGAAGTAGTATGCCGAGTTGGCGGCGTGCTGTAAAGAACCCTTTCGTGGTGGTTGCCCGTAGGGTGGGCATTGCCCACCATCGCCGTCCACGACGGCGGCGACGAAGTGCCGGTTAACAGCGCGGTTCCCAGGGAACGCACGGATCGAGTCGCGCGGCCCAGGGCAGCAGGCGAGCCAGTTCGGGCGAGTGCTTGGGGCAGAGCAATTCCACGGTTTCGACGCCGATTTGCCAAAAGCCGCCACCCAGCGCCAGCATCTGCCGCACCTTGCCCGACACAAAATAGGGGTGCGCGTTGGACCATAGGCCCACCACCACCTGTTCGGCGCGCAGCGGCTGATGTAAGACCAAGGCCAGTCCCCGGCTGGAAAGATTCTTGGTCAACGCGTAGGCCACTTCATTGACGGAAAGATCGTTGTTATCGTAGGGAACCAGCAAAACCGGCATCGTCCGATTGGAGCGCAATTCCCAACGCGACTCGCCTTTTAAGGGAATGCGGTTCGGCACGAAGTTGTTAATCAGGCGTCGAATGACCCGATTGACCTCCAAATACTTGTCATGTGACTGAAACCAAAGCATATTGGGCCTCTTGAAAGAAAGGTGCCGCATCAGTGAAAACATAGCATTCAGCTTCAACCCGCACGGACAAAATAGACGCAAATGACCATCTCCGCCCCCTCAACGATTGGCGAGGCCGCGGCCGCGATGCGGCAGGGCCGGCTCTCGCCAATGGACCTTGTCGAGCAATGCCTGGCACGAATTGAAGCCACCGAGCCGCGCGTGCGGGCCTGGGTGCTGGTCGATGACGCCGGCGCGCGGCAAGCGGCCCGGCAGGCCGCCGAGGAGTTGGCGCGGGGCCACGACCGCGGGCCGTTGCACGGCATTCCGTGCGGCATCAAAGACATCGTCGACGTGGCCGGCTGGCCCACCTTGGCCGGTTCTTCCACGCGCGGCGGCCAAGCGGCCTTGCATGACGCCACCGTCGTCGCGCGCCTGCGCCACGCCGGGGCCGTCGTTTTGGGCAAGACAGTCACCACCGAGTTCGCCGGTTTCGATCCGCCGCCGACCAAAAACCCTTGGCGTTTGGACCGCACGCCGGGCGGCTCCAGCAGCGGCTCGGCGGCGGCCGTGGCTCTGGGCGGTTGCCTGGCGGCCATCGGCTCACAAACCGGCGGGTCGATCACGCGGCCGGCCAGCTTTTGCGGCGTGGCGGGCTGCAAGCCGACTTTCGGCCGCGTCAGCACTCAGGGAGTGGTGCCCTTCAGCCGCCACCTGGATCATGTTGGCCCCTTGGCGCGATCGGTGAGCGATCTGGCGGCCATGCTGGACATCATCGCCGGATATGATCTGGCCGATGCGGCCACCATCGACGCGCCGGCCGGCGGCTATCTGGCCGCTTGCCACGGCGCCGCCACGCCACGACTGGCGGTGGTACACGATCCTTTTTTCGCGCTCGGCGAAGGCACCATCAGCCGTGTGACGCGCGCCGCGGAAGATCGTTTGCGCGGCGCGGGGGCGGCGCTTGGCGCCGTGAGCTTTCCCGCGGCGTTCGCCGCTGTTTCGCTCCATCATCGCCGGATGGTGGCGGTGGAGGCCGCTGAATATCATGAGGAGGCGTTCCGTCACCAGCGAGAAAAGTACGGTCCTCAAATCTCCTCCGTGATTGAAGACGGTTTTCAGACCGGCGCCATCGACTATGCGCGGTCCTTGGTGCATCGCCGCCAACTTGCGCGCACGCTCTTGGCGTGTTTCGCCGACTATGACGCCTTGCTCACGCCGGCCACGACAACGACGGCGCCGGGCCTGGAGACGACCGGCGACCCCAAGTTCAACGCGCCTTGGAGCTATGTCGGTTACCCGACCGTTTCAATTCCCTGCGGCCTGGCCGACGACGGGCTGCCGGTGGCCTTGCAGCTTATTGGCCGCCCGTTTGACGAAGCGCGCCTCTTTCAAGCCGCGGCCTGGTGCGAGCGGGTACTCGCCTTCGACGAGCGACCGCGGCTCCTTGAAGGATCTACCGCGCGGCATCCGGAATGAGCGGACGCTCATCGAAGAGCGTTTGTTCGTCGTCTCGATTGACCTCCGCGCGTGCCGGCGCTCGCATGAACCGCGCCGCCGCAAATAAGACCGCGGCCAGCGTGAGCGCGGCGGCGCCGGGAAAGATCAGTAGCAACATGCCCCAGTTGGGCGTGAAGCCACGCTTGGGGTCATAATCAAAACAACGAAACAACGCGCCCCGCTGGCCAGGAACCGGATAGATCGGCACAAACTCGCCCCGCGCATCGGCCAGCATCTCCTTGAACCGGCCGGGCGAAACCTCTTCGCCCACGGAAATGCGGGCGAACTTTCCCGCTCGCAACGCCACCGTAATCGCCGGATGATTGTATTGCTGCCGCTCTTCATCCCAACGAAAGTCGAAATCGAGCGCTTGGCACAATCCGTTCAACTCCTCCGGGCTGGCCGCGGTGGCGAACGTCCAGCCGCGGTCGCTTTCGAGGCCGTGGTGTTTGGCCAACGCCAGCATGTCCTTGGCGCCGTCGCGAGGATCGAAGCTGATGACCACCATCTGATAGCTCTCGCCGCTGTAGCCGACTTGTTCGACCGTTTTCTTCAGCAGCCCCACGTAAGGCGAGCAGATGCCGGCGCAGCGCGAGAAAACCAACGTGACAAACACCGGACGCTCGGCCCACAGATCGCTCAGTCGGCCGCGGGTTCCGTCGGCGTGGCGTAAGCCGATGTCAGGAACCTCGCGGCCGAAAAGCAGCGTCTCGTCCGGCGGTTGAAAAATCAATTCGGGATTGGGAATCTCTTGCGCGACGGCCGCCCCGCACGACGGCCAAGCGGCCGCCACGGCCAACAAGGCGATGGCCGTCAACACAAGCGACACGGAACTGCCGTGCGAAAGTCCCGGACGCGGTTTGCCGGTAGGATGGGCTTTCCAGCCCGTCACCAACAGTCTGGACGGCCTGGGAAGGCCATCCTCCGTGTCTGATGATCGCGCACGGTTCGTTATATCTTCTTGAAAGCGACGGCGCATCGGCGTCCTGTTTCCCATATATAAATGCCTAAACCAACGAGCAGAACCGTGATGAAAATCAGCGCCGCGGCGGCCAGCCAAGTGCCGGTCGAGATCAACTCATGGTACACCGCGTAGCGGCGAGGAATCGACAACGCGCCGCCCAAGTAAAACATGAACACAAAGCCGTAGCCGCCGGCGACAATCAGCGCGAGACACAAACGCGACCGCTTCAGGTTTTCCTCCACACCCGACAACTTACTACACAGATGGAAGACCGCGCCCAGAATCATCAGCACCACGCCGACCAGAAGATAAGTGTGAAAATGGGCCGGAACCCACAGGCTATTGTGGAACTTGGTGTTGAAGGCGATGGTGGAGTCGATCAGCGCGCCGGCCCCGCCGATGCACCAGCCCGCCACCCCACAGTACATCATCAGCGAGGCCAAAGACCATTTCATCCGCGCCCGCCATACCAGGGCCAACGCGCCGTAGATGCTGACGACGGCCGAGGGAATCGCCAGTCCGTACGAGCTGACTTGCCCAATGATTTGAACGGCCTTGAACTGCGCGAAATCCATGTACAGGTGATGGAAATAGGCGGTCATGATGAGTACCAGCACCAGGTTCCAAGCGATGGCGACCCAACGTGTGGTCTTCCAAGGCCGACCCGCGTACTCGGGCAGCAATTCGTACAAGAGCCCCACGCCCAAGTACATAATCACGTTCACGATGATGTGCCCGAAAAGAAAAACCAGGTTCTTCATTAGCAGGGCGTCGCTGACATCGGTGAGTCCGGCCATTTCCAAACCATACAGCGCCAACATCACCACCGCCGAGATCAGCCCCGTCAAGTTGGCGATCATGCCGACCGTGACGATCAAGATGAACGGCGGCACCTCGGGGCCGGCTTTGCCCGTGATATAGTGCCACGTCAACGCTGACGACAACGAATACCGCCGCGCGATTCCCCAGAGTACATCGAGATTCCAAACGGTCCAGGCCACTCCCAGAACCGTGATCGCCAACAAGAACGTGTACGTCGCCCAGTCCTGCCAGACGCCCTTGGGAAAGATGGACAATGGGTAAAGAAAGTACCAGCCGGCGCCATATTTACCAATCAACGTGGCGCCGATCAACATGACCACGCCCAAAAGCGTGCCCAGGAACCCGACCCATTCGGCCCAGAGATGCAAATGAACGTACTTTCGCAGGATGGCACAAACGCCGGCCATGACGGCCACAACCCAGAGCCCGACCATGCCCAGGCCATGCAAGGTGAGAATGCTATAAAAACGCTCGGCCGGCAGCATCGGCAAAAGGTTGCCTTGCCCGCCGCGAAGCGTCATGCCGAGCAGCACCAGGATCGGCGCCAAGGCCAACATGACG
>DASVGM010000313.1:0-8823 GCA_036379555.1 Pirellulales bacterium
GCAAGCGATGCCGTAAGGCGCGGGCAGGCCGTCGGCCACCAGCGAAAGGCGGTCTTCCAACGAGTCGCCGTCAGTATCACGGGCCAGCCAAACGCCCCCCTTCAACGAGCAAAACGACAGTGTGCCGTCGTCGCGCCAGGCAAGGCCGGTCGGCATTTCGCCGCGCACGAGCGGCAAGCGCACGGCTTCGTAGCCCGGCACGACGGAGAGCGCGGCCGCCGGTTCGGCGAGCAGTTCGGGCATTGGCCGAGCGGCCGGCGGCTGGTCGGGCGTGGTGTAAATGGCCTCGCATTGCCAAAGCGTTTCGTCCTGCTCGTTGCGGCGCTCCAGCGTGACGTCGGCCGGAAGATCGCGCAGATGCACGGTATATCCGAGCGGGACACGGAATGTCCAACCGCGGCGGAAGCCGGTCACTGTTCCCGCCCGCTTTAGCGGCGCCACCTGTTGCGTCACCTGAACGACGATGGGTTTGCCGTCGTCAATGAATTGCAAGCGGTAGCCGAACATGGCGGATTCACCCGTTGTTTCCAACCAATCAAGCTCAGAGAGCGACGTACCGGCCAGCATGTCGGGCGAAAGCGTTCGCTCGCCGGCCAGCAACTCCACTTCGGGCCGGCCGGCGGGCTTTTCCAGCAAATTGAAACCGGCAGGCTCCCAATGCCAACTCTTGCCCACGGTGAGCTGATTGGCGGTGTCGCCCAGCCACCAGCCGGCCAGCCGGTTGCCGCTCAAATCGAAAAGCAGATTGTGGCGATTGCTCAAACCGATCATGACCGGCCGCAACAGCACTTGTCGATCGAGTTGGACCACGTCGGTGACGACCACCGGCGGGCTATCGTCGCCCGGATGACGCGCCACGCGAATCGGCCCGGTCGGCGGCGGCTCGAAGCCGGGCGTGTTCAGCACTTGCCAGACGGCGGCCAATTGGTTGTCGAGCTTGTCGGCTAGGACGCCGCGCACCGGCATTTGAATGGCGGGCATCTCCATTCGCGGCACGATGCGCGCGGGATTGTGAACCCAGCGATCGAACCAGGGCCGCCGAACGCGTCGGCCCACGAGCGAAAGATCGCTGCCGTGCGCCGCCAGCGCCACGTTCCCCGGCAACGAGTGTCCGATCTGGTGGCAACTCGTGCAGCCAAATCCTTTGGACGTTACCAGGCGAGCGCCGGCCTGGGTCAGCGATTTTGGGTTGAGCGGGCGTTCGACGCGCGGCCGGTCAGGAATTCGGTCGATCGTGGCGAGATGGTCGGTGAGGGCGGCCAGCTCTTCAGCGGAGAGATTGAATCGCGGCATGCGAATCGCCAGCCAAGGGCGCAGCGGCGGATGACGTAGCGTGATGGCGTCGTCCAGGGCCGCGTCGAGCAGTTTATCGCCGACGCCGGTGAGCGCCGGCGGCGCCAAAAGGGGCAACAACGACGCCAGGTTCATCTCCGCCGCGGCACCGCGCAGTTGCGTCGTCAGGGCGTCTTCGCTCTCGCTCTCTTGAACCAGTGCGGCGAGCGTCGGCGCGATGCCTTCGGTGGTGTCGCGCGCGTGACAGGCCAGGCAATTTCGCTCGCGCAGCACAAACCGACCATCAACGTCGCTCCCGCTGCCGCCAAGGGACGGCTGGGGTGAGATCGCGTCACTCCCTCTCCCTCTGGGAGAGGGCTGGGGTGAGGGAGCGTCACTTCGCGGAACGCTCTGGTTATGCGCCAGGTACGCGATCAAGGCATCCGACTGCGCCGTTGGCAGTTTGTAGCCGGGACGAGATTTGTCGCGATTTGCCGAGCCGAGACATGTGTCGCTCCAGTCGTCACGAGCCTTGCTTTGTGCGAGCAGTTTCGCTAAAGCAGGCGACGGTTGAGTCGCTGGCGATTCATCCGGCAACGCATGGCAGTTGCCGCAACGCAGCAATTCAACCAACTGCTTTCCCTTCACTGCATTTTTCTTTCCGACTCCATGCGATGGGGCCGGTGGCGCACGCCGCAACGTCGCTAACCAGACCGCCAAATCGTCGCACTCGCCGTCCGATAAGCGGAATACCGGCATGCGGTGATCGGCGTTGATGCTTGCCGGATCGCGTAGCCAGCGGGCGAAGAAACCTGACGGGCGTTTATCGGCGACATGGGAGAGAGCGCCGCCGCCAAACAATCCCGCCGCGCCCAGATCGCCAAGTTGATGGCAGGCCAGGCAGCCGAGTGTGATGAAAAGCTGCCGGCCGCGATTCACGTCGCCCTTCGCGGCGGAAACCGGCGTGTCCGCCACGGCATCTGCCAACAGATAATCGGCGATGGCCGCGGCTTCGTCGGCCGGCACGCCAAGGTGCGGCATACGGCGGCTTGGAGTAGGCTTCGCGTCGTCCGCCAACCAATCCATGAGCCAGCCGCGCGAAAGGTTGCCGCTCAGTTTGGCCAGCGACGGCGCCCGCAAGGATGACGAGGCTGTGGGCGGGTTTGTTCCCTCTCCCTTCGGGAGAGGGTTAGGGTGAGGGCGGTTCACGCTGGTTTGGTTATGGCAGTTGCCGCAACGTAACGCTCGCCAAAGCTCGGCGCCGCGCCCGAAGGCATCGCCCGGATCGTCCGCGGGGTCGTGAAACAGCAAGCGGCCGGACACCGGCTCCAACTCAAACTGCGGCCCAGACCAATACAAACCAACACGCGCCGCGGCGCCGGTCTTTTTGAATTCGATCGTCAGCGGTTGATGGCCGAAGTCAAGTTCGATCGCCGCGGAGTCGAACCAGCGCGGCGTATCGCTCTGGCCGGAGAGCAGTGTTTTGCCGGCCACCTGCAGCACGACTTGGCCGGCGGCGTAAAGGTAAAAGCGATGCTTGCCCGGCGAAACGACGTACAACTGCCCATCCCAGCGGGCGGAAAAGTCGCCCGGCGGCAGCCGTTCATCGGGCGAACGGTCGCCCCAGATAAACTGCACCGCCGCGTCGCGCCGCACGCAAGTGCAGCCGCCGCCGTCGTAATGGCCCACCACTCCCGGCGTCAATTGCGGTTCGTCATCATCGTCATCGTCATCGGCACAGGCGGCAACAACGGACATGAGCAGTACGATCACCGCCAGCGCGATGTTGCCTAGCCGCCATCGCCATTTCGCATTTTGCGTTTTGCGTTTTGCATTTTGCATTTTCACTTGCTTCTCCGCTCTTACTTCACCGGCTGCAAGCGCACCGATTTCAAATCAATCAACGCCCCGCGCAAGACGCCCTCGGGCCGCACCACAAGCTGCTGCGCGCCGGCCGCCAGCTCCACACGGCCGAGCCGTAGTTGGCGGTAGGTATCCCAGTTGCCGGTGCCCGACACTTTGGCCACCAACCGCTTGTCGGCGATTTCGACCGCCACGCTCTGCCCGGCCGCGGAGTTATCGCACGCATAATCGAGCGACACGACGTACGCCCCCGGCCGCGTTACCTCCAACGACCAAACGGCGTGGTCGTCGTCGCTTTGCCAAAAGCCCAGGTTGAGATACTGCGGCTCGAAGACGATCGTTTTGCCATAGATTTCGGCGGTCTCGGCCAAGAGCCAAAACTCGCCGCGCAACGCTTCTGGCCGCACGGCCTTTGGCTCGTTGCCGGCGAAAGTCTTACGCGGCGGGCGAAAGCCGCTCAAATACGCCAGCAGATCGGCCGTGTCCTGTTGCGAAAGATCCTTTTCCAGTCCTTCGGGCATGAGCGACTTATTGGAGCCGGCGAGGGCCTCAAGTTCATCGCGCACGAGCGAAACGGTCTTGCCGTCGGCGGCGAGCAAGGTGATGCTGTTGCCGCTCTCCAACGCCAGCATGCCGGTGTAAGTGACTCCGGTCTGAGTGATAGCCGTGTAATTGAGAAACTTGGCTTCCACCGCTCGGCTGGGGTCGAAGATCGCGGTCAGCAAGGCCCGTGGCGAACGATCGCTGAGCGCCGATAGATCGGGGCCGACCACGTGCCCCACGTCGGCCAGACGGTGACACATGGCGCACCGTTTCTCAAAGACCGCGGCGCCGCGCTGGGCCGAGCCGGCAAGCTTTAGTGACTCGGCGTAGCGGTCGATCACCTGTTGCCGGTCGGAGTTGACGGCGCCGGCGAACAACGTGGCAGCCTGCCGCCGGATATCTTCTTTCGCGTGTTCCAAGATTCGCTGACGGCGCGCGGCGTCGATGGCCACGGCAGGCACTTTGCCCGCGGCGATCTCATCCAGCAGCCTCCGCAGCCAAGGCTCTCGCCCGATGAGCGTGTCGGCAACCTGGGCGCGCAGTTCGGGACCATAACTATCCCAACCGCCAAGCAGCATGACCGGCACGTTTTCATCGCTGGTCGACGCCAGGGCGGCGACGGCCGCCGACTGTATCCCGGCCGGTGTTTGCGGCGTGAGCAACTCGCCCAAGAGTTTGAGGTCGGCCGGGCGATGCCGAGCCAGCCGACCCACGAAACGGATCGCCGGCAGCCGCTGGGTTTCAGCGGCCGTGGCGTCGCGGGCCAGCGTCTCGGCGCGAGAAACCAGGTCGTCGATGGCGGCTTTGATGCGCTTGGCCGTCTCATCATCGCCGCCGTAAAACTGCTCCAAGCGTTTGCCACGACGATCGAGAATGGTGAGCAGACCATCGAAGGCGGTGAATCGCCAAGTCGAATCTGTTTGCTGTTCATCGGCGATCTGGCGCAGCAAGGCGCGCTGCGCGGCCTCGTGATCCATCCGAGCGGACATCTCGGCGAGTCGCCGGACGAAGTCGCCAAGTGGCGTCAGATCATGGGACGAGGAGAAGACGGTTTCAACCAGCGTGGCTAGGTTTTCGTCGGTTATGGAGCTGAGAATGGCGGTTTGGAGGTAAAGAGTTCCCTCTCCCGGAGGGAGAGGGAGTAATCGCAGCGCCAATCTGCCCAGCGCCGCGCCGGCTTCGGCCGCGTGCCATTCGCCAAGACTATAGGCAAGCTGCATCAAAAGTTGGGCGTCGTCGGTTGCGATCAATGCCGCAGTCTCCCGGGCGAGTTCCGGTGACTTGTCGAGATACGGCTCCGCAAGCCGAACCACGTGCCGGTCAATGCCCGGATGAATGCCAATCACCCCACGTAGCAAGGCCGCATCCACCGCGCCCAAACCACCCAGTGTGCAAAGCGCATGCAGCCGCGCCAGCACGGGCTTGGCGTTGTCTGCTAAGAGCGTTTTCAAAAGCGGCGCGGCGGCCGGGTCGTCGCGTTCGATCAAGAGTTGCTGCGCCATGTCGCGTTGCCAGCCGCTGGCGCTATCGAGCGCGGCCACCAGGCCGGCGGTGTCGAGTCGATCGAGCCGAGGCATGGCCGGTGGTGCGATGCCCACTGGATAGACACGGTAAATCCGGCCTTTGTCATGGCCGGCGCGCAGATCGTACTTGGCTTGCGTTTCCTTGGGGATCCATTCCGGATGCTCGATCACCTGGCGATACATATCGGCGATCCACAGCGCGCCGTCCGGACCAACTCGAATCATCGTCGGGCGGCACCAGTTGTCGGTCGATGCCAAAAACTCGCTTTTCACTTCATCATCCGCGCGGCGGCTGTGAAACGTAAAGCCGTCGGCGTAAACGACTTCGCGATGGATCAGGTTGTGAACCGGCTCGCAGACAAAGGAATTGCCGGCGAAGCCGGTTCTCCCATAGTAGGCATCACGCTCCGCGTGATGGTTCCCCTCACGCGGAGCCTGAGGACTACTATGATCAAGCAAACCATCGCGATAAATAATGGCGCTGCACGCCGAAGTAAAACGATTAACTGCGTTCTGATCGTTAAACCGCGGCAACGTGCGGCTGGCCGGGAAAACGGTCGCCGCCCCCGGCGCCAGCGAAACCTGCACGCGCGCATCCGGCGCCGCGAGATGCGGATTGCGGCGCAGATAGTGGTCGTCCAAAACGAAGTGATACATCGGATTGGCGTTATTGTTGCCAAACCAATTGCCCCAATCGTCGCGCTCACGCATGAACTGCGTCTGGCCCGTTTGCGCCTCGATCCGTCCCGTATCAGGACGAATGCGAAAATCTCGGCCACCGATCTCTACCTTCTCGCCGCTGATGAGCGACTCGATTCCGCCGCCGCTGTCGCCATTGGCGCAGTACACCCAATTGTCGAGTCCCCAACGCAGGCCGTTCACGCGATGCTGTGGATTGCCCTCGCCAAAGCCGCGATAGAGCGTCTTACGCACGTCGGCCTTGCCGTCGCCGTCGCTGTCTTCGGCGTAAAAAATCTCCGGGGCGCAGGTGACGAGCACGCCCTTGCGCCAAGGCATGACTCCGTTGGGGTATTTTAGCCCGTCCAGAAACAAGGTTGATGTGTCATAGCGGCCGTCGCCATCGCGATCTTCCAGAAACCGCACCCGCCCGCCCGGCGTACCCTTGCCGTCGATACCGAGCGGATAATCGGCCATCTCGACGACCCAGAGCTTGCCGTCGGCGCCCCAGGCGAAGGCCACGGGATCCATCGTCAGCGGCTCGGCGGCCACCAATTCAACCTGAAAGCCCGGCCGCGCGATCCACGACTTCAGCGACGCGTCCGGCGACTTCGCTTGCGGCTCGACACCCTTGAGCAATTCGCCGAAGGAGCGGCGATCGACCAGGTCTTTGAGTTTGTCGGTGTATTCGTTTTGCACCCAGAGATGCCGGTCGCTGAACCAGGCCCCGTTGTTCATGCCGTTGACGACGAAGGCCGGCAGCGCGTTCTCGTCCGGGCGTTTGCCAGAGAGAATCCGCCGCGACCAGCCGTTTTCCAGCGAATCGAACAAGTCGATGGAGTAATGGTCGTCATCAGAAAATACAACGTCGTCGTGCCCGTCTTCATCGAGATCGACGAAGCGCAAGCCCGCGTCGCGGCCGCGATCATCGACGATGCTTGCTCCGTCAGGCAAACCGAACGGCAGTTTTTGCCAGCGGTGCTGTTTTTCGTCCCAGCGGAAGGCGGCGTTCCGCGTGGCGTTTGCCACCAGACACTCGCTTACGCCGTCGCCGTCGAGATCTCGCAAGCGCACACCTTGGTCAAACCAATTGCGCACGGTGAGCACCGCTTCGCCGTCGATTTCCAGGCCCGCCAGGCCATCGGGCACCGCTTCCCATTTGTCGGCATTGAATTGCCAAAGCCCCTGCGTGTATTCATTACGCAACAGGATTCGCACGCGGCCCTCGGGGCCGAGGCCAAAACGCACGCCGTTGTCTTTCGCCGCGCCGTTTTGATCCGCGGCGACAAGCTGCGTCGGCAAATCGAACGCTGTCCATTGGCGCCTGTTCGGCGACCAGATGCGAGTCGCACGCTGGCGCTGATTGCCAATGACGACGTCGAGAAAACCGTCGTCGTTCAGGTCGACCAGCCGTACGCCGCCGTCGGGCCCGCCAATCTTGTCGACAAGCCCCGGCTCAAGCAAGACGTCGACACGCTTTGGATCTCGCAACGACTGCCCGATCAACAGATTCTTATTCAACCGCTCCAGCGCCTCGCGGAACGTCAAAAACTTCACCCGCTTGCCGTGCTTCTTCACGGCATGGTCGATCAACTCGTTGATCTGCTCGGCCCGAATCCAGCCGTGTGGATGGAACACCAGGTCAAACACGCCTTGCTTGACGACCGTCGCGTCCAGAGCCAGCTTCAGATCGGCCACGGTCAGCGGGTTGTTTGGCTTTTGCAGGTGCTGCGCGCTCCAGTCGCTGGGCGCCACGCAGGGAAACTCCCAGCACAGACCGCCAATGATATACGGATACGGATAGTCTTCAATCTTGTTGACAAACGTACGATCGAACGGCAAATATTTGGCGAACCGGTCGTGCCCTTTTTCATCCAGCACCAGCTCGCGCGGCAACTCAGCGTCGTTGGCCGTGAAGAAATTGAAAACCGAACTGTCGACCTGCAAATAGTTGCCATCGGGCGTCGAACGATTGAAAATCTCGGCGAAGAAACGCGGGCTGACCGTGTTCAGCGAATCGCAACATGGCGTGCGAAAAGCCACCGGGCGGCTTCCTGGCACTTGGGCCAACAAGTCGACGCAGCGATCATACGTACCCTTGGCCTTGATAAAATCGCCTTTTCCCAACAACGGGCAAGGATGATCGTAGGTATGCACTTCAAGGCTTAGCCCTTCGGCCAGCCATTTTTGCAAATGCGGGTCACCGGGGTCGATTTGGCAGGTCATGACGCTCACCGGCGCGCGGCCGTCGATTTGCTTGAGCCGCTCAAGAATCGGCCGCAAAAAGGCTTCCCACTTTTCGTGGCCGCGCATGTCGTCGATGGCCAGCACGACGACCGCCTCGACGCCTTCTTCGCCCACCCATTGCGGCGTAATCAGCCGCGGAAAACGGCGGCCGGGATACCACGGGTTGCATTCGTCGAGATACGTCAGGCGGTTGCCATTCGGCGGCGCGGCGAACAGCGGCGCGGCGAAAACTACCGTGAGCAGGCAGGCAAGCGGAAAGCGCATCGTAGTCAACTCAAAAACAGAGGCGAAGGAACGATGCTGCCATTGTAACCAGCATCCTTTCCTTCTTGGAGTGCGTGCGATTTATCGCCGCTTTCCGTTGTCGCGGAGCGACCTTTTTTCGCCGCTACGCGGCTCGCCGATTCTACCGTCGCGTCTCCGTGGACTTGCGCTCACGGCTAAACGCCCCCGCGATGAACGGAAACAACGTCATTTCACGCTTTCTGGAACGCCGTAGAGGGCGTTCCCTGGCCTACGCAAAATCGGTTGTTACGCCCTGAGTTGAATTATTCCGCCACGATCGGGGCTTGCCCCCGTCGAGCGCTGACTGGCTGGCTAGATGTACGGCGCCGAACGCGCCCCGTTTTTGCGTTGCATCCGCTGCCGAAGGCAGCGGATGCAACGCAAAAACAGAAAGCATCTGGCGGGGCGTCCG
>DASVGM010000314.1:0-2220 GCA_036379555.1 Pirellulales bacterium
TCTGATTCGCCGCTGACATTCGTCGAGCATGTCTTGCGTGCGACTGGCGCCGCAGCGCGTCACGCCCAAGGCGCGCACCTTGAGCAAGGCGTCGAGATCGCGCACACCGCCGGCCGCCTTCACCTGCACGTGCGGCGCGGCGTGCTTGCGCATCAAGGCCAGGTCGTCAAGCGTCGCGCCGCCGCCGCCGTAACCGGTGGAAGTCTTCACCCAATCGGCGCCAAGCGCGCTACAGAGTTCGCAGAGGAGAACCTTCTGATCGTCGTTCAAATAGCAATTCTCGAAGATCACTTTCACCTTTTGCCCGGCGGCGTGCGTGAGGTCGATCACCGCTCGCAACTCCTCGCGCACGTAGTCCCAACGGCCGCTGAGCACCTGCGAAATGTTCACCACCATGTCAAGCTCCTCGCCGCCGTCGGCCAGCGCCTGCCGCGCTTCAGCCACTTTGATGACCGTCGTGTGGCCGCCGTGCGGAAAGCCAAGGGTCGTGCTCGCTTTCACGCCCGAACCGGCCAGCAGTTCGGCGCAGCGCGGCAGGTAATACGGCAAGATGCAAACGCTGGCCACGCGATATTCGACGGCCAGGCGGCAGCCGGCATCGAGTTGCTCCGTGGTCAAGGCCGGGTTGAGCAACGAATGGTCGATCATCCCGGCGATGTCTTTATAGGTGTAGTCAATCAATGGATCACCACCATTTTCACTTCGGTCATTTCTTCAATGGCGTACTTGGGGCCTTCCTTGCCGATGCCGCTCTCCTTCAAGCCGCCGTAAGGCATTAAATCGGCGCGCCAGGCCGGGCCCCAGTTGATGTGGATGTTGCCGGAATCGACCTCGCGGGCAAAACGCAACGCCCAGTCGATGTTTTGCGTGAAGATGCCGGCGCTCAGCCCGTAGTTGCTGTCGTTGGCCAGGGCGATCGCTTCATCGAGCGAAGTCGCCCGCGTGACGGCCACGGCGGGGCCGAACAATTCATCGCAGCTTATGCGCATCTGGGGGCTAACGTCGGCCAGCAGCGTCGGCTCGTAAAGGGAGCCTTGCCGGCGGCCGCCCGTCAGCAGTTTGGCGCCGGCGGCGACGGCCTCGTCAACCCACTGGCCGACTCGCTCGGCGTCTTTCTCGCGAATCATCGGCCCCATTTTCACGTCGGCGTCGAACTGGTTTCCGCTCTTCAAGGCGGCGACCCTGGGCCGCAAGGCGTCGAGCAGATCGCCATACACTTCGCTCATGGCGATGACGCGTTGCGTGCTGATGCAAACCTGGCCGGCGTTGGAGTAGCCGGTCAACACAGCCAGTTCCGCGACTTTATCGAGATCGGCGTCGGGCATGACAATCAAGGGACTGTTGGAGCCAAGTTCCAGCGTCACCTTTTTCACGCCGGCGGCCTGGCAGAGTTTTTCGCCCACCTCGCGGCTGCCGGTGAAGCTGATTTTTCTCACGCGGCGGTCGCGCGCCAACGCGTCGCCCAAAGTGCCGCCCGGCCCGGTGACGCAGGCGATGGCCTGCGGCGGCAGGCCCGCTTCGAGCAGAATCTCCACCAGCTTCAGCGCCGAGAGCGGCGTATCGCTGGCCGGCTTGACCACCACGGCATTGCCGGCCGCCAGCGCCGGCCCGACTTTGTGGCACACCAGGTTCAAGGGAAAGTTAAAAGGCGTGATCGCGGCCACCACACCGCACGGCACGCGCAGAGTAAAGCCGAACTTGCCGGCGGCGCCGGGGGCGCCGTCGAGCGGCACCACTTCGCCGTAGATGCGTTTCGCCTCCTCGGCCGAAAGTTGCATGGTTTCGGTCGAGCGTTGCGCCTCGCCCTTGCCTTCGGCGCAGGTTTTGCCTTCTTCCAGGCTGATAGTGCGGCCCAGATCCTCGGTTCGCTGGCGCATCAATTGGGCCGCGCGCGAAAGTATTTCAAAACGCTGGTGGCCCGGCATGCGCCGCATGATGGCCGCGCCTTCCACGGCGCCGGCCACGGCCTGTTCCATATCGCTGGCCTCGCCGCCCGGCACCGTATCGACCACCGTGCCATCGTAAGGATTGCGCACCTCGATCTTGTTCGATTTGTCGATCCATTGGCCATTTAAGAACATTTTCATTATGAAATCCTCATCAGATAATCCGTAAACGTCGCGGTTCGTCCGCCAAGGTCGTCGAGCAATTTCGCGGTGGCGAACTGAATGCCGACGTTGGCGCCCCACAACTCGAACTCGAACCCATCCGGCCGTCACA
>DASVGM010000315.1:0-9381 GCA_036379555.1 Pirellulales bacterium
TTGATCTTGAGATACCGCGTGGCGCTGCGCAGAATACCGGTAGGCTCGCCGGTGGCGGGGTCTTTTTCGATCTTGCCGGCCCCGGTGGCTGGAAAGTTCTTGTCGATGCCGCTGGCGGCCAGGGCCAGCGAATTGGCCGAAGCGTCGGGGCCGGTCGAAAACACAGTGGGGTGCCGCGGCGCGGCTTCATCAAGCTCGGCCTTGGTCGGGTAGCGTTGCTCGCGCAGCCGCGTGATGAACACCTGTCGCACGACAATCCATTGCCCTTCGGGAACCACCGCCGCACGCGATTTGATGTAGGCGAGCACGTCGGCGATCGACTCCATGTCGGGCACGGGGTGGTCGAACTCCGTCATTGCCGCCCCCGCCGGATGCACGTGCGAATCGCCCAATCCCGGCAATACGACCTTGCCCTTGAGATCGACGACCGTTGTCTTCGTGCCGCGATGTTTGAGAACTTCGTCATTCGATCCGACGGCCACAATCTTGCCATCCGCGACGGCCAAAGCCTCGCGTATCGTGAAGTCCCGATCGACCGTCACGACCTTGCCGTTGTGCAGCACAAGGTCGGGCTGTTCGGCGGCGGCGGCCAAGCAAGGTAGGGCGATCGAGAGCGCTAAGACGCTAATCAATGTGGTTCGCATATCGGCAAGGTTAACCGAAGGGCAGGCAAGTTGCCAGATGCGGTTCCAACCGCTCAATTCTCCTATTTTACCAGAAATGCGCGGTCGTCGTCACAATCGGAATGATCTGAATAATCTAATCATTTTCGCCAAGCGGCTCGGCCGATCATCGCCAATGGAGTGCATTCTTTGCGCAACCGGTACGTTCATGCCGTGTTAGCAAGGGGGGAAAGTTTTTTCGTGGCGATCGCAGGTCGATTTCAGGCTGTACCGCACCGCGCCGGTTGGTGGCTGGTGTTGCTCTTCGGTGGTTCGCTCCACCTCTGCGCCGGCTCCGCGCGCTCGCAACCTCCGCCCGGAGCATTACCGCCGCGCATGCAGCCGACCGATGCGTCCACGTACTACGGGGCAAACAGCGATCAACTGCCACCGCCCAGCCAAGTTCGCCCGCCCTTGGTCAGCGGCGCGTTCGCAAAGGGCGCGGCGGCCGAGCCGCTGCCCGATGGCCCCGCGAACGCCTTGGAAGCGCGATTGCGTGAATTGGAGGAGCAGTTCGACGAGCAGCGCTTTCAAATGGAAGTGCTGCGGCAGCAGCTTACCGACGAGCGCGAGGCGCGCGAGGCGGCCACCCAGGCCGCCGCCGCGGAGAAAGCAGCCGCGCAGGCCGCGGCGCAAAAAGGTTATACGGTGGGCAGCGACCCGCGTATGAACGGCGCCTGGCAGAATGGCATGACTTTCGGTTCGCCCAACCGCGATTTCTGGTTCCATGTGGGTGGCAGGACGCAGTTGGACTTTGTGGGACTGCAAGCGCCCGGCAACTCGCTCGCCGGCGCGGGCGGCGTCGGCGCGCAAGACGCCGTTGATTTCCGCCGCGCCCGCATCCGCGTGGAAGGCACCATGTACGAGGTGATTGACTGGTGCTGCGAATATAACTTTGTCGGCGCCGCCAACTTGAGCACGCCCAATCCCGCCACGATCGGCAGCGTGGCCGATGTTCCCGCCCCCACCGATCTGTGGTGGAACTTCCGCCGCGTGCCGCTCATCGGCAACTTCACGATGGGCAACATCAAGGAACCCTTTGGGCTCGAGCATCTCACCAGCAGCCGCTTTCTGAACTTCATGGAGCGGTCGTTCAGTCAAGACGCCTTTATCGCGCCGTCGAACAACGGCTTCGCGCCCGGCCTTTTGGTGTGGAACTACGCTGAAAACCGACGCATGACCTGGGCGGCCGGGCTGTTCAAAAACGTGCTTTTCAATCCGTTCGCGTTTGGCGTCGGCGACGGCGACTACGCGGCCGACGGGCGAGTGACCTTCGCGCCCTATTACGACGAAGCCTCCAACGGCCGCTATGTGTGGCACGTCGGGTTAGGCGGAAGCTATCGAGCCAACCAGGGTAATCAGATGCGCTTTCGCGCCCGCGGCGACCTGCGCAATGGCCCGGACGCCCTTAACCCGGTCTGGGCCGACACCGGCATTTATCGATCGGCGAACGAGGCGATCATCGACCCGGAGACGTTGTTGATCTGGGGGCCGTGGTACGTGCAGGCCGAGTACACGAGAGTTTGGGCCACGCAGTCGTACAACGGGAACGTGCCGATCGGCACCACGTCGTACAGCGGCTATTACGTCGAAGTGCTTTATTTTTTGACCGGCGAACATCGTATTTACGACTACCAAAAGGGCCTGGTGGGCCGCGTCATTCCGTTTGAAAACGCCGCGGTCGTGCGCGGAGCGAACGGACGCCCCATGTTTCTTTCCGGCGCCTGGCAGATCGGCGTGCGATACAACTACCTCGACCTCAACAGCAAAACCATCAACGGCGGCCAACTGCGTGACGTGGTGTTGGGCCTGAATTGGTTTCTGAATCCCAACATGAAGCTGCAATGGAACGTGACCCTGGCCCATCGCGACGGTCAGAACAACTCCGCCCACGGCGATATTTACGGGTTTGGCATGCGCGTGGCCCACGATTTCTAATCAAAACCTAACAACAGCCTCATTTTGCCATAACCCCCGCCCTCTATCTTTCCTATGAGCGGTAAGCCACCGACGCTCGGTTGCTCGCCGCGAACTTTAGGAAACGGTTATGACACGGCGGATATTCGGGGCGGCTCTCCTCTACCCAATCCTGCTCGCGCCGCACGGCGCGGCTGGGGCGGAACAGCTCGCACGACTCGTCGGTCAGCAGGTCATCGTCAGGGCCGACGGAGCGGAGGCGTTTCATGGGCAAACGGCGGCCGCCAAACTGCCGGGCGGTATGATGCTTGACGTGTTAAGGGTCAATGGCCAATGGCTAGGGGTCACGCGAGGATGGGTCCGCAGCTCACAGGTCATGGACTGCGGCGAGGCCCTACGATTTTTCACCGCCGAAATCGAAGCTCGGCCCAACGCGCGAGCATACAGCCACCGGTCGCGTCTCTGGTGCCATCATGGCGACTTTGAGCGAGCGCTGGCCGATGCCGACCAAGCCATTCGGCTCGATGCCCAATGTGCCGCGGCTTGGTGCAACCGCGGTCGCGGCCAGGCCGGTCTGGGCCGAATTGACGAGGCGATCAGCAGCTTTTCGCGTGCGATCGAGTTCGATCACTCCCTGGCAACCGCCTATACCCACCGTGGCCGGGCTTGGACGGAAAAGGGCGAGTTTGAAAAGGCCCATGCCGATTGCCGGCAGGCCCTCAAGCTCGATCCCAAGTCGAACGTGGCCTATTACTATCGCGGTCGCGCGTTGGCTCGAGAACGTCGCTCGAATGAAGCCATTGCCGATTTTACCCATGCCATTCAGCTCCATCCGGGCTATGTGCCCGCCCTGAACGACCGAGGCATCGAGTACGTCCGCCGACGCCAGTATGCTCTCGCCATCAAAGACTTTGACGCGGCGATCAAAGCCGATCCACGCTTCGACCGTGTTCAGGTTCACTACAACCGCGGCAACGCCTGGTTCGCGTTGGGGATGCATCGCCGGGCGTTGGCCGATTACCGCGCCTCGCTGCGCCAGGATGCCGATTATCAGCCGGCCTTGGTGGCCATGGCCGCCTGTTACGCCCACCAAGGCAACTTTGACGACGCCAGCGAATGGCAACGCAAAGCGGTCGAAGTGGCGGGCCGCGCCGATCGCAACGAACTGCTGGCCACGCTCGATCGCTATTCGTTGCGTATGGCTGACGAGTGACCAGGCGGCGACGCTCAATCGCCATAGGTGCGCTGGTCGTTGATCATGCCGGGCGTCAGCGCCTCGACGATTTCGCCGGGCGTCGGCGGGGAGACTTCGACAGGCCGAGGCGGCACGGGACGCGGACGCGGCGCAAACACCTCGCCTTGCGTTCCCAGCGTGGCCACCAGGCTTCCGCGCAGGCCATAACGATCGACTTCCAGCTCCAGCGGCGTGCGCGGCGGCAAGTGCCCGATGCGCTCGATCGCTTCGCGATAATCGGAGACCTTTCGGCCGTTAATGGCCATAATGCGGTCGCCCATCCGCAGGCCCGCCGCCGCCGCAGGACTGTCGGGCAAGACCTTCAGCACGCGCGCCCCGCGATACGACGCTTTGCTGAACGTCACCCCCAGGGCGGCGCGGCGATAAACCTCGTTCTCAGACGCCAAGGTGATTTCCAGCGGGCCACGCAACCCCTGCCGGTCGATTTCCAGTTCGACCACCGAGCCGGCCGGATTCGCCTGGACCAGTCTGATGAGCTCGTCGACGTTGGCGGCCGGCGTATTATCGACGCGCAAAATGACGTCGCCGACGCGCAAACCCGCCTCAGCGGCCGGACTGTTGGGCATCACGGTGGTAACGGCGACGCCGCCCTCGCGGCTTCGCAGTCGAACGCCAAGCGTACCCGGCGAAGCATCGCGGGATGCACCGCCAGCGACTCGGCCGCGCCCGACTTGTTCCTCAGCCAGCGCCGGCGAAAACGTGGCGCCACTGTTCGCCGCGGCCAGCAGCGCGACGACAATCACGATCGGTTGAATCCGGCTCATTGAAAACTTGCTCCCACAGAAACCCGCCCATTTAACTCTATCGGCAAAGCTTGCCCGGTCAAGGAATTGGACCCGAGTGCTGCGCCCAGGCAACCAGCCTTGGAGCCAATCCGAAAACCGCTTGCAGACCCGTAGGGTGGGCATTGCCCACCATGAGTTCACGGTGGGCAATGCCCACCCTACACAGCCGAGGGGCCGGTTTTCGGATAGGCTCTAATCTCCGCCGGGCGGCGTGCGGCGCTCGAACTCGTAGGTGTAAGAGTCGGCGGTGCTCGCCTGGTATTTTGAGTTCGCCTGCGTTTTGCCGCCAGAATAGGTGCAACCCGCCGCCGCAATCGTCATCGCCGCTAGCAGCAAGCAAACGATACTCCATCCATCACGGCGGCATGCTGCGGTCACGGCGCTCTCCAGACGGAAGATGTCATCCAAGTTGTATCGGCATTTCCAGGAAAAAAACTAAACTTCGTGCGACGTCGTGGTGTTTTGCGTCAGCCGAACTGCGACATTTTGCCGCATTGCGACAGCAGCGCCGCGACACGGCTGTCGCAGCGGTCGTCCGCAGGGCGCCATTACTATCCTCAGTGGTGGTCTAACCCAAACTCACAAGCGGTATTTTCCTCTTGGCGCGCCGCTTGCTCCCGCCGATCGCCAGGGATCATGGATTTTCCCTGAAAAGATCTGATGTCACGGAGGTGGCCGAATGGTTATGGCGGTTTTCGGTGCGTTGGCTTTGATGGTTGTGGCTGTTTTTTGCGTCGACGGCATTAACTGGTAGACTGAGTAGTCGCTCAGCAGCGGCCGACAAGCTGCAACAAGAGACGCATCAAATCTTCGCGAAACTCCGGTTTGTTCAGATGGTAGTCAATGCCGGCTGCCAGCGATCGGATGCGGTCTTCCGGGCTGCGAAAGCCGGTGATAGCGACCAGCACCGGTTGAACGGGATCGAGGCGCTCGCGCAAACGCCGCGCAAGCTCCCAACCATCCATATCCGGCAGGCCGATGTCCAAAAGCACAATCTGAGGCGCGAACTCCAACGCCGCGGTTAACGCCTGCTCGCCAGACGATGCGATGCGCACGTCGCAGGCCAGCAAACGCGCGTAGCGCGAGAGGAAATCGGCGGTCTCCGCGTGATCTTCAACAACGAGAACTCGTGGACCGGTGAATGGGGAAGTACCGTTCATGAACGGGTAATCGGCGAGGTGCGGCGCAAGAGGAAGGCTCGTGGTGGTGAACATTGTGGGATTAAGCCGTATAACGCACCGGCGCGTAGCCGGGATGCCATGCGGGTTGATGTGAACGCCGCCCGCTGTGCCGGCAGCGATGGGAAGGCTAGCAATCCATGCGCCAAGACCGCGGGCGGAGGCAAAAGTCGAAAGACCTCGCACCCAGGCCGCATTTAACCATGTGCCCGGCCGCCGATTACGACATTTTGTCGCGATTGCTTGCGACGTATGCGACGTTTTGTCGTTGCTGGGCGCGCCGCATAATGTTTTGTAGCTTTAACCCGCGTTGCCCCCAAGGAAAGTCCCCCGCGTGCGAGTCGCCTGGCTGTTTGAATACCCTACCATGAACGGCGGAGAGCGTTCGTTGCTGGCCACGTTGCCGGCGCTGCGCCGAGCGGAGATCCAAAGTGTGGCCTTGGCGCCCGCCAGCGGCGATTTGGCGGCTGAGCTCGCTCGCCAAGGCGTCGAACTCGCGGCCTTTGAGCTTTTCGATGGCGGCCAACGCCGCTCGCGCGACGAACTACGCGGAGCGCTGACCGCACGCTTACAATCGCTCGGTCCCGCGCTGCTGCATGCCAACAGCCTCAGCATGGGGCGGCTGTCGGGGCCGGTCGCGCAGGCTCTGCGCATGCCCAGCATCGCCCACCTGCGAGACATCGTGCGTTTGAATCAGGCCGCCGTCGCCGACTTGAATTGCCACACGCGGCTGCTGGCCGTCTCGCGCGCGACACGCGATTCTCACTTGCGGCAGGGCATCGACGGCCAGCGAACCGAGGTTTGCCACAACGGCGTCGATCTTGGACAATTTCGGCCGCAAACCGCCGGCGGCTGGCTGCACCAGCGGCTCAATCTGCCGCCGCGCGCGGTCTTGATCGGTTCGATCGGGCAGATCATTCTTCGCAAAGGCCAAGACATCTTGATACGCGCGGCGGCGCGTCTTCAGCCGCACTTTCCCGATTTGCATTGGCTGCTCGTCGGCGATCGCCATTCGCCGAAGGCGGAAACGGTGGAGTATGAGGCGGCGCTGCATGCCGCCGTGCGCGAGCACCGCCTGACCGAACGGGTGCATTTCCTGGGAACGCTCACCGCCGTCGAGCGATTGCTCCCGGAGCTTACGCTGCTGGTCCATACGGCGCGGCAAGAGCCGCTGGGGCGTGTTTTGTTGGAAGCCGCGGCCGGGGGCGTGCCTTGCGTGGCGACCGATGTCGGTGGAACAGGCGAGGTTTTTCCCACGCCGGAGCAGGCGCGTCTTGTTCCCGTCAACGACGATATCGCGCTCGCCACGGCCGTGCGGGAGCTATTGCTGTCATCACAAGAGCGCCAGGAAATGGCGCGCGCGGCGCGGCGACACGTCGAACAGTGCTTTGACGCCCAAACCGCCGGAGACCGGCTCGCCGAACATTATCGCCAGGTGATTGCGATGTGTCCGGGGCGCGGCGCGGATTTTACTTCACGCGGGCAGCAATGACCGCTTGCCCTTTCTGTCGGGCCGCCAATAATGATAAACGGGGTTCCGTGCGGACCCGCGCATTTCTTTCTTATTCTTGTTGTTGTCGTGTTCGATTTCTTGACTATCGGCGCGCTTCGGTCGACGGCTGCCATTTCAGGCCGGTAATCGGCCTGGAGTTTCGCTATTGTCCATCTTTCGTCACCGTGCGACAGGCGCTCGCCGAGCAACTGCCCCGAGGTGATGTATGCAGTCTGATTCCGATGCGTTTGAGATGGCTCCAACTCCGCCGGCCAATTCACCGGCCGCTCGCGCGCCCGCAAGCGCGCGGGACGTTGTTCGGTTTCTCTACAACCATAACCCGTTCTATGTGATCAGCGCCGCACTGGTGTTGTACGGCCTGCGTGTGTCGTTCTTGACTGGCGACGCCTTTCAAACACGAGCCTTGATCGTCGGCTTGATGATTTACGTGCTGCTGCTGGCCGGCACCGCTTGGCTCATCATTCGTTTGGGGAGCGTCTGGAACGACGCGCGCACCATTCTGCTGATCATTGTACTCTTGTTTGTGGCCGTTTCGGTGGCCGGCGATCTTTCCTTGGCCAATTTCGACTCCGGCAATGCGCGCGATTGGCGGCTGGCGGTCGAGAATGTCGCCGGCAGCTATCTTTTCGCGCTGGCCGTAAGTGAGGGACTGTTGCTGGGGCTGGGCATTCGGCTGCGGTTTTGGTATCGCCTGTCGTACCACCTTTTTTTGGCGCTGTTCTTCCTTTATCCCCTGACCACGCTACCTCTGTTGCTCGATTCGTGGAACAGAGTGTTGCCGTGGGCCTTGTTCGGCTATTCGCTGGCGACGTCGCTGGCGGTGTTGGCGCTTTGGCCGGCGGTTCGCCGCGGCGCGACTTACGTCGAACGCAATGGCACTCCCTGGCGGTGGCCATTATTTCCCTGGTCGCTGTTTGTCATACTGGCGGTGGCCTCCGGGCTGCGACATTATTATCTGTGCTTGTCATTCTACACCGTGCCCGGCCTGGCGAGCCTCTTCCGCCCTTATTTTTTGGTTCCCCCGCTCTTGGCGGTGAATCTGCTGTTGATCGAAGCGGCGCTCCGTTCTGGCAGACTGTCGACACGGATCGCCGCGCTGGCGATGCCGCCGTTGTTGATCGCCTTGGCGGGATGGCACCCGGCAATCACGTTTTGGCAGCGTGAGTTTTTATCGCAGTTCCGTTCATTGCTGCCGGGCGAACCGATGTTCGTCACGCTCGGTGCGGCCATTCTGCTTTATCTACTGGCAGCGGTACGTGGGCTGCCTGGCGCGTTCGACTGCTTGGCGTTCGCGGTTGCGGCGCTGGCCGTGCTGCACCCCGTTCCAGACTGGAACGATCTGGCGCGGCCCGACGCGTTGCCGCTGGCGGCATGCGCGGTGCTTGTTTTTCTGCCGGCGCTGCGGTGGCGCAGTTCCCCGCGTTTGTTTTTCGCGTCCTGTCTGGTGTTGGCCGCGCTGACCATTGTCAATCGCCAGACCTGGATCGTCGAAGGTGACGGTCTCGTTCCCTGGCATTTGCTGCTGGCGTTGGTTTTGCTGGTTGGAAGCTTGCCGAACGACCGTTTCGCCAAAGCCATCCAGGAGGTGGGCGTCTTGATGCTTGTGTTCGCGACGGTTGCCTGGTGGTTGTCGCTGGCCGAGGTCGAGAAAATCCACGGCGGCCTTTCCGCGCGCTTTTTGCTTGCCGCAGCATACCCTCTGGCCATGGCGCTGCTGGGAATGCTCTATGGGCGATACACGCGGAACCGCCGCTACTTCGCCGCCGCGGCGATCGAATTGCTCGCCTGGTCCGGCGTTGTCGGGCCACGCCTATACCTATTCGCCCGGCAATTGCTGGCTGGATTCGACTATTTGTTCTTAGGCGCACTGTCGTTCTTGCTGGCGGCGGTGACCAGTTTGTTCAAGACCGGCTGGCCGCAACGCCGGCGGGCAAGACGCCGAGCGGCATAATCAGGATTATTCACCGGCCCGTCTCAAATCGCAACGTGAAGGGTTCACCGTTGTTGTTTCGTCGTGGCGGCGTTGGACCGTTGATGCCACCCGCTTGCCGGGTGGAGAATCGCGTTGGCC
>DASVGM010000316.1:0-3591 GCA_036379555.1 Pirellulales bacterium
AGTTGAGCGACACACAATTGCCCACCGGTACCATCAGGCGCATGCTTCCGCTACCGAAGCTGGACGCATTGTTCGTATATGGCTGCGAAATCACCAGAGACGATTTGCTTGCCATCGTCACGCTCAAGAACCTTCACATTCTCGGCTTGCGCGGCGCCAGTATTGGTGACGACGATATGCCACTTCTTGAGCCGCTTCCCGAATTGCGGCATATCTATCTTTACGAGATGCCTTTAACCAATGCCGGGCTGGCCACAGTGATTCGCGCCATGCCTTCGCTGGAATCGTTAGGCATCGCCAAAACGAAAATCGACCAAGAAGGACTGAAGGGCCTAAGCGCGCTGAAAAACCTGAAATGGCTCGACATCAACTATAATCCCGCCATCGCGGACGGCGGCGCGAGTTGGTTTCCCGATTTGCCTCATCTGGAATGGATGAATTTGGAAGGCACCAAGATCAACGACGATTCACTTGAGGCATTGGCAAAGCTGCCAGCGATCACGGAGTTGCTTTTGTCGAACAATCCGATCAGCGATCGCGGCCTCAAGCATCTATCGCGGCTTGGCACGCTCAAGCACATTGGATTGAACCAGACGCGGATCACCGCCGCCGGAATCGCCGATTTCAAACGGAGCTTGCCAAGCTGCCGCTTGGTGTTTGAACCGTCGCCGGTGGACCCGGCCGACGCCCCGGTTGCCAATGCCCCGGACGCGGCCAAGCCCATGCCGCCAGCCGCCATGCCAGATCCCGCGGCGAAAGCCGCTGCTGCGCCGCTGGCCGGCAGACAGCCCGTGCCTGACAAAGAGGCGGTCGAGAAAGCGCGGCGAGAACTGCAATCGCGTTTCAAAGCGGAGTGGACGGGCGGCAAAAACGCCGGCAGCAAACGTCTGGCCGCGCGCGAGTTGGAAAACGCCGCCACGGCCGCCGACGCCGGCGCGGTCGAAAAGTGGGTGCTGCTGTCGCAGGCAATCGATGTCTGGGCCGCGGCCGCCGACTACGACGCGGCGGCCAATACGGCGGACCTGCTCGCCGCGCAGTTCGACGTCTCCGCGCTATCACTCAAGGCAGGCGCGCTGCGCGGCGTGAGCCGCGCGGCGAAAAGCGAGGAGAAGCCCAAAGTCATCGACCAGGCGCTGCGACTGGTTCTTGAGGCGATCGACCGCGATGAATACGACGCTGCGGACGAATTGATAAAACTCGCCATCGCCGCCGCGCGATCGGCCGGCGGCCGCGCGCGTGCGGAGACGTTGAAACTGGCGGCCAAGGACGTCACCGCGCTCGCCCGGCAATTTGCGGAGGTCAAAACCGACGCCGAGCGCTTGCGTTCCGCCGTGGACGACGCCGCGGCGAATCTGGCGGTCGGCAAGTTCGATTGCGAGGCCAAGCACGATTGGGCGCGCGGGCTGCCGCGTCTGGCCAAGGGGACCGATCCGGCGCTGGCCGACCTGGCGAAGAAAGACCTCGCGCAGCCGGCGGACGCGGGACAAATACGAGAAATTGCCGCCGCCTGGCTGGCCGCCGCGGAACGCGCCAACGTGAAGCTGCGTGCCGCCTATCAGGAGCGGGCGGTTTACTGGCTCGCGGCCGCGCGGCGCGCATCCAATGAGGCCGCCCGTGAGGATATTGACAAACGCATCGCCGTAATCGAAGCGGCCGCGACCTATCGCGCGCGGCCGTTCCGCTGGTGCGAAGAGTTGCTGCTGGGCGTGGAGTATGCCGGAGAGATCGACTGCGGCGCCGCCGCCAGGCGTTTCGAGTTGGGGCCGACGTTCGAGCTTGGCAAATCGTGGACGCTCGACTTGGAGTTCAACGCGCCGGCCGAGATTTCGACCGGGCAGTTGTTTTTCATCGGCGACGATCGCGGCGGCCGCGATCCGCTGTTCGTGCGATTGGAGGAAAACCGTCACTTGGTCGAGGGCGTCTGCGACGCGACGAGCAACGAGGGGGGCGGATATGCCACTCCTTTCACCAAAGACGACGTGGGCAAATGGAAATGCGTTCGCGTGAGCTACGACGGCGGCAGTCGGGCCATGATGTTCGAGGTGGACGGCAAGCGCGTGGCGGAGGGCGTGTTGACCTTCACGCCCACGATTGACGTGGCGATGCCGATCTGGATTGGCGGAGTGAACGCCAACGACCAGCGGTTTCGCGGCAAAGTCCGCCGCATTCGCCTGCGCAACACTCGTGCGTCGCTGGGGCTTGAGTAGGGCGATCGATCAACGCAGCGAAGGGCTGATGCACGCGAAAATGAGGGCGCGGCTGGAAACCACCAGATGAAACCAGCGGTTTTTAGCGGTAGTTCATTTGACCCTGACAACACACTCTGGAACACTAATCCACGCTAATCGGCGCTAATTAAGAGCCTGAAGTCTTGATTAGTGCTCATTAGCCTTGTTGGCGGCCAAACTCGCCACAAACGCCCCGTGCTCCGACGATTGGAGCCCTTCTTGCAACCGGGAGAGCAACTTGGGCCGGTCGCGCGCCAACAGCGCTTCGCCATCGAGCCAGAGCCCCGGAAAAATCCGCGAACGCCAAAGGCCGTCGGCATCCGCCGGCTGCAATTGATACCTGCCGTCAATCAAGCGATGCCAGCGAATCTCGCGTTCGTAACTCAACACGGCCAGATATTCGGGCACCTGGGCCGCTTCGTAAAGATCGTATTTTACGTGCAGGTCGTAAGCCGCGCTCGACAGACACACTTCGACCAGCAACTCCGGCACGCCCCCCAAGTATCCGTCTTCCTCCCAGGATCCACCGCCATAGTCCGGCAGAATACGAAGATGAAGATCAGGCTGCGGCGTGTCGTCGAGCAAAAACGCGGTTGTATTGTGGCCGCCGTCGGTGCCGGGCGTCGCCACGCTGTAGTTGCCCAGCCAGATGCCGAGATCCCAATCCGCGTTGCCATGCGCCAATTTGACCGGCGAGGGCATGTAAACAATTCCTCCAATCAATTCAGCACGCGTGATTTCCGGATGCGCTTGCCAACGTCGCAAAAACTCTTCGCGCGTCAGACTGTCGCCCGGCCCCAGCGGAGGAGTTTTTTCGTCAATCACCGTTACCACATTGACACCTCAGGTTAGAATCTTCGGCCGTAGCGGGCGAAAGCGCCGCGAAACAATATACTTCCATTTTATCAGCGACGGCGCCGGGGTACATACCCATGATCGACGACCCGTTGCAGGTCGATACGTTCGATCCTAAGCCGCTCTTCACGCGCGACGTGTGATTCACCACCCGGCAAGCGGGTGACATCATATCGGCAGCCCCTACCGGCCGCCGGCGCCTGCCACGAGCATGGCGATCAGCGTGCCATACAGCACGATGGCGCCACCGCAGCAGAGCAACACCGGCAGCAAAACGGCGAAGGCGGCTTTGACTCCGCTGGTTTCATGGCTGTACGCCAGACCGATGCCCGCCAGCACCAGCGCGTAGATTCCTTGAATGACGGCGCCGCACAACGGAATCAGTCCCAGCAAACCGGTGGCCCCGGCGCTATAGCTCACCACGCGAAAGGTGGTTTCGTAGGGCTGCCTCGCGCCGCCGAGCACCATCAGGCAAAGATGATAAATGCCGGAGGTGACGAAGGCTTGA
>DASVGM010000317.1:0-3003 GCA_036379555.1 Pirellulales bacterium
GCGGCCGCCTTGCGCCGGCGGGCGCTGCGACTGCGCTATGGACAGTGTGCCGAGTTGATCGAGCAGACGGCGGATTGGCCGGAGCTGACTCGCGTGCTGAAGCTGGCCGGCGGCAGCCGTGTTTCGCGTGCCGCGGCCGCGGGGCCTTGCCTGGCGGCCTTCCGGCCCGACGTTTCAAACGCCCCTACGACCTTGCCCCCTCCCGCCAAGTTGATGGATGCCGCGCGGCGATTGCTGCCCGAGGGGCTTGGCCGCGAGCTTGAATACGCGTTGCTGTTTTATCAGGATCTGGAACGGTTCTTGGCCGCGACGGCGGCGGGGCCGGGCGATCATGTGTGGCTGGGCACCGCGCACGCGCGCGAGGCGCTGGCCGTGCATTGGGCCGTCGAACAATTGGGGATCGAGCATTCGCCCGTTTTTCATTTGGAATTCCGCCACGCGCTGTTCGCCTGCGACGCGCGCGCGCCGCAAGTGCCGATCGAAACCTCGCTCACACGCATGCAACGCGACCTGTTGCGGTTGCACGCCGAGTGGGGCGCGAACGATCGCCTGCGGTTCTATACCGATTCGGCGGCGCTCTCGCGTGACTACGAATCGCTCGTTCCTCTCTCGTTCGGAGTTTTACCGCTGCCGTTTCGCGCCCATTTGGTCCAGCGCCGCGCACGTCGCGCGGGCCAACCGCTGACCATCGGCTACCTGGGTGAAGCGCGCGATGAAAAAGGATTTCCGCTGCTGCCGGGGCTGATTGAAGCCTTGCTGCACGATTACGTTTTGCCGGGCAAGGTGCGTTTCTTGCTGCAATCCAACGTCAGCCAGCCGCGTTTTAACCCGCGGAGCGCCGGCGCGCTGGCGCAATTGCGGCGGCAGGCTTATCCGGGCGTCGAACTCGTGGCCCGCGACGCGCCTCTCTCGCCCGAAGCGTATCATGCGTTGATTTCACAAGCCGACATTGTGCTGCTGCCGTACGCGATCGACGCTTACCAGGCGCGCACGTCGGGCGCCATGGGCGAGGCGTTGGCCGCGGGCGCGGCCGTGGTCGTCACGGCCGGCACCTGGCTGGCCGAGGAACTGCCGCCCGGCTGCGGCGAAACATTCAACACGCCGGAAGAATTCGCCGCCGCCGTCCGACGCGTCGTCGATCATTTTGGCGCCTATCGCTCCGCCGCGGAGAGCTACCGGCCGATTTGGCGCCAGCGTCATTCGCCCGAAGCGTTGATTCACGCGCTCAGCGGCGGCAGCGGCGCTTGCCGATCTCGGGCCGCCTGAAGCCGGCTAGAACTCGATGACGATACGGCACGCGGCTGGAATCGGGCAAGTTTGCCTGGAACGGCCTCCCTACCGGGAGGCTAGCCGAGAACGCTGATTTCGCCGCGGCAGCGTATTGTGGGGCGGCTCGCCGAGCCGTCTTTCGCCATCAGACGGGCCGGCGGCCTTGTTGTTCTACACATCCCTCGCGTCAGCCGCGAAGCGGCGAAAGAGTTTAGCCGTGGGCGTAAGCCCACGGAATCAATGAGGTAGATTAGGCAAGCCGCGTAGCGGCGAAAGAGGTGGCGCACCACGCGCTCTTTCGCCGCTGCGCGGCTGGACGAATCGTTCGCATTCGTTTTCCGTGGGCTTACGCCCACGGCTAAACTCTGCCGTCCCTTCGGGACTAAAAACGGCATCGGAATTTTGTAGAACAACGAGGCCGGCGGCCCGCCCCACGGCAACATTGTTGAATTGCATGTCCGTTTCAGCCTTTTTCAGATCGGATTGCGCTATCCTGGATTATCCATCGGCCCGTAGCCGACTTCGTAAGAAGTCTGGCCTTGGCTGCGCTTTACGGCCAGAAGTCTCACGAGTTCTGCTACGCAGGGTGCGCCGCCTATTCGAGGGCCGATGAATTATCCCGGCTATGCCGACGCGTGCCGCTTGCGATGGGCCGCCGGCCCGGCGATACTGTCATTAGCGGCGATCGCCAGGGGCGTCCGCCTGATGCGCCACTCACCGAGCAATTCATCCATGTCCGCCGGCAGCCAATCTGACACGCTTTTGATCGATCGCATTCGCGCCGGTGGTTCGGAGGCGTGGGAGGAGTTGATTGGCCGGTTCGAGGGGCGACTGCTGGCCTTTGTCGAGGCGCGTTTGCGCGATCGCGCCGCGAGCGAAGACGTGGTGCAAGAGACGTTCATTGGCTTTTTAACCAGCTTGCCGAATTACGACGCGCGTCGGCCGCTGGAGAGCTATCTGTTTTCGATCGCGGCCCATAAGCTCACGGATCATTTGCGGCGGCAGGGTCGCCGGCCGGCGTTGCCTTTGGCCGGTGGCGGTGGCAGTGACGGCGACGACTGGGAGTTGCCGGGAAGCCAGCGCCCGGCCAGCAGTTTGGTGCATAGCGGCGAGCGCAAACACTTGGAAGAGGCGGCGCTGGTCGAGGCGCTGACGCAATTGATTGGGCGTTGGCGGTCGCGCGGCGACTGGGAGAAGATTCAATGCGCGGAGTTGTTGTTTGTGCGCGGCGTGGCGAACAAAGACGCGGCGGGCCAGCTCGGAATCTCCGAGCAAACCGTCGCCAACTACAAATTTGACTTTCTCGCCAAGCTACGTGCCGCCGTGCGGCAGCAAGGGCTGCCGGAAGAGATTTTTCCAGAGTTGTATCAAACGCCATAGCCTTTTCATGAGCTAAATAACCTTGCGTGATTCCGGGGCGCGGTGTCGTGGAGGATGGGCTTCCTAGCCCGTCACCAAACAACTGGACGGGCTAGGAAGCCCATCCTCCTTTTTCCCAACATCACGCAAGGTTATTTAGCTGCCCAAAACAAACAACCACCCGCCAAAACGGCACGGAGTCCGTTCCCTACAGACGATGCACGAGGTTCGCTTCCTGGCGGGTGGTTGAAAAAAAAGGGGCGACCCGGCGGGCCGCCCCATAGTTTGAACCACACAGTAGACGCCACACTAGGCGTGAGCGCCCACTGGGGCGACGTTCGGCCCACCGTGTTCGGGCAACTCGGCGTGGTGCGC
>DASVGM010000318.1:0-8513 GCA_036379555.1 Pirellulales bacterium
TGAACCGCGAGCGGTCTTCCAACAGGCGAGTACCCGCCAACACGTCGGCCAGCTTGCCGACTTCTTAGAGGCTATCCGAAAACTCGGATTTCGCCGTGGCAGCGTATCGTGGGGCGGCTCGCCGAGCCGCCTTTCGCTTCCAGACGGGCCGGCCGCCCGCCCCACGGCGAGTTTTCGGATAGCCTCTTACAAAGCCGGCTACGGGCCGATGAATCATCCGGGCTGGCAGCCGGAAAACATCGCCTTCGGTCCAGTCGGCAAGTGCGGCTCAATTTGAAAGATTGGAAAACAGCTCGGCAAAGGGTTCCGAGACTGCCGATTTTGCCGACAGTAACGCAAAGTTCGCAGTGCGCCGCATAGCGCAGACGATACCTGCATAGACGCCGCGGTTTTGTAGCTGCCTGTGCAAAGGCCGCGGCGATGGCGCCATTGGCGTTCGTGGTGCAATCTTCCAACCCGGTTTGGAACCCAGTCATGTCGCGGGAACCGATCTTTCGCCGCCTTGCCAACCAACTTCGCAAACGAACTTCGCGCCGCGCCAAGCGGCCGCCGCGCAGGCTGTTCGCACACGGCCGACGGGATTTCTTCGAGGCGTTGGAAGACCGCAGCCTGCTCTCCGCCACGTATCTACCCATCAATCCGACAGGCTCCGCCAGCCCCACCGACATGGCCGCCCTGGGCGGCCAAGTTCTCTTCGCCGCCAACGATGGAACTCACGGCGTGGAACTGTGGAAGAGCGATGGCACGATTTCGGGCACCGTGATGGTGGCCGATATCAATCCGGGCACAACTTTGGTCGGCGGGGTGACGACCCCCAATAGCTCAAACCCGACCGACCTTGTGACGGTGGGCGGCTACGTCTATTTCGCCGCCAACGACGGCGCCGATGGCACGCAACTTTGGCGAAGCGACGGCACGAGCGGCCGCACAAGCATGGTCACCGATTTGAATGCGGCCGGCGGCGGCATCGATCCCACTGATTTGACCGGCGCCAACGGCCGGCTCTACTTCGTCGCCAACGACGGAACGGACGGCAACCAGGTCTGGATCAGCGACGGCACGGGGCCCGGCACGACCATGATCAGCGACCTCGCGCCCGCCAGCGGCGCGGCGAACCCCGCGCAGCTTATTCCCGTGGGTGGCACGGTTTACTTCACGGCCAACGCCGGTTCGACGGGCGTGCAACTCTATGCGACCAACGGCACCTTGGCCACAACCCACATTGTGCTGAACGTCACCAACGGCGGCACGGGGGCCTCGCCCACGTATCTCACCAACGTGAACGGCACGTTGTTTTACGCCGGTTATGACAGCGTGCATGGCAATCAGCTTTGGAAGAGCGACGGCACGGCCACCGGCACGGTGATGGTCGCGGCCATCGGCTCTGGAACCGCCAGCTCCAATCCGGCGAATCTGACCAACGTCAACGGCACCGTGTATTTCGCCGCCAACGACGGCACGCACGGCGTGCAACTTTGGAAGAGCGACGGCACGGTCGTCGGCACGCAAATGGTTAGCGACATCAACACGACCGCGCCAGGGGCCGGTTCCTATCCGGCCGATCTGACGAACGTCGGCGGGGTGCTTTTCTTTCGCGCCAACGACGGAGTGCATGGCGCTCAGCTTTGGCGCAGCGACGGCACGGCCGCCGGCACCACGATGGTCTTGGCCATTAACTCCGGCGCGGTCGGCTCCACGCCCGACAATTTGACCGCGGCCAACGGCAATTTGTATTTCACGGCCAACGACGGCATTCACGGCTTTGAGCCTTGGCAAAGCGACGGCACCGTCGCCGGTACGACGCTGCTGGCCGACATTTATCCGGGGCCGCCCAGTTCGAGTCCCGCGTATTTGACCTCCGCCGGCAACACGCTTTTTATGGCGGCGAACGACGGCACGCATGGCGTTTCGCTCTATGCCGCGCCCATTCCCGCCCCCAAGCCGACGGTCGCCGACAACACCTTCTACTTCACGGCCGGCCAGACCCTGGGCGCGGCGGCGCCCGGCGTGCTCGCCGGCGCGACCTCGGCGCCCGGCGCCACGCTCACGGCCACGCTCGTTTCCGGGCCCGCGCATGGCGCGCTCACGCTCAATAGCGACGGCTCTTTTAGCTACACGCCGGTGGCCGGTTTCGACGGCAAGGACACCTTCACCATTACCGCCAGTGACAGCGCCGGCACCGCGCTGCAGCCGGCCACCGTGACGTTGGAAAGCCTCGACTATCGTTGGGTGACCAAGCTGTATACCGACGTGCTGGGGCGCCCGCCCGGCGCGGAGTCGGACGCCGAAGTCAGTTACTGGGTCAACCAAATCGCCGCCGGCGCCAGCCGGATGCAGATCGCCGAAATGTTCTTTCACAGCAACGAGTTTTATGCGCGGCTGGTGAACGGCTATTATGAAACGGCGCTCGGGCACGTCGCCGATCCCGGTGGATTGACTTTTTTTGTGGGAGAGTTGGATGCCGGCGTGAGCACGTTCGTGGTTTTTAGCCAGATTGTCTCCTCGCCTGAGTTTCAAGCGCGGTCGGGCACGACCAACGGCTACATCTCCAACGTCTACGGCGCCATGCTGAACCGGCTGCCGTCAAGCAGCGAGCTGTCTTATTGGGTCATGCAGGCGAACGCCGGCGAATCGCCGCTGGACATCGCCCTGGCGTTTACGAGATCGCCGGAATACATCAACGATTTAATCAACTCCTATTACGAGCAATACCTGAATCGCCCGGCCGACAGCGTAGCGCAAGCCAATTGGCTGGCGGCGATACAAAGCGGCGTGAGCGAGCAAACCCTCGGCGCGACCTTGGCGGCCAGCAACGAGTTCTACGCCTAGTATCTTGTCCAGACTTCATCATCGGGTTCGACGCGACTGGAGGATGGGCCTCCTGGCCCGTCCAGTTGATTGGTGACGGGCTAGGAAGCCCATCCCCACGACGCCCCACATTTCCGTTTTGCGATAGGCTCTTAACTCTCGCTACGATGACGCATAAAATGATACGCGGTTCATGGGGGGCGACCGCGACGAAAGGCCAGCCTGCTTAGGGATGCCATAGCGGTGAACCAATCACTTACGCCCTTGGGAAAAATGACGGCGTTTTGCATTCCAGCTCACAAGCTGGACGTGTCGATCGCTGGCCAGCCAACCACGCCGCGGGCGACGATTCATCAGTTTCTTATTGAGAACTTTCGGGCATATACACACGCTCCATCGCTGGTGAAAGGTTTTTGGCTCGATGACGCCGGCCGGATGTCGCACGATGTGCTGGAAAGGTTTGAAGTGTCGTTCGGCGCCGAGTTGGAATTCGAGCGCCTGGTAGGCTTTCTTCGCCATATTTGCGGCGATCTGGAAGAAGAGGCGATCTATTTAACTCGCGGTGAAGAGAGTTTTTTGGTACATAAGGTATAGCTTGGCGCGCTTTATGCAAGTCGGAGACGTGCCGAGGCCGACAACTGGAAGACGCGGCCAGAAAATCAGACAGCCGGAGAAGACCATGTCGAAGGAAATCAAAAATCGCATTGAGTTCATTGGAGGCCCGTACGACGGGCATCAACAAGGAGTGCCTTCGGCCGACGTCTTGGCGGAGACGGTTGCCTTGCCGGTGAATCGCAACATTTTCCGCATGCTTTCCGGACTGCCCGCGGCTGAAAACGTCCGCACCACCAGCGTCGCCATCTACGAATTGGAAGTGGTTGAAACCGGCCCACGATATTACTTTTTAGGAACCACCTCACCGGCGGAGCCATTCGCGCAGGCGTAGCTAAAACCCGGTTTCCGGGTAAAGCGGAATGGGCTTCGGCAACACCGGTGGAGATGCCGGCGGCCCGCCGCGACCGACCGGCGGCAACCGCTCCATGCGTGGCATCATTGGCGCGGCCAATGGTTTGGAGGGCATGGTCGCGGGCGGCATGGTCGTTGAGGGTAGCGGGTTGACGCGATTCATGCCGGGTCGGCCAAGCGTAGCGGGCGGAAAGCCGCCGCGAATGTTCGCTCTGATGGTTGGCTGACGACCGGACGCCGCGCGCCCGGCGACAGGGGCCTTCACCGGCGGCGCTTCCATTGCCGCGCCGAGTTTTCGGCGTACCGGCACCACGGGCACCAACTTGCCGCCCGATTGCAGCTCTTCGGCCGACAGGATGCGAGGCTTGCCGGCTGGCGGTTTGCTTGTTTGGCCATCCAGTGGAGGCCGCTTCGCGGTCGCCAGCAGCGCGTGCGGCTGTTCTCGCGCGGCGTTCGCCTCGGCGGATTCCCGTTCGCTCACGGGCATGGCGCGGTTGGATTGCGCAAAGTCATGCTGGTCGGCATCATCGCCGCCGATGACGGCCAGCAGACCGCGTTTGTAAGTACTCCAAAGCACATCGCGGCGCATCCCGGCCGGCACGCGCACCGCGAGCGTGGGCAGTTTGCGATCGACTCCCGCATACACCGCCAACGATCCCTGCTCGGCGGCCACGTGTACCGCGCCGGGTCGCTGGCCGCTTGCTTTGGTAAAGTCGCGGACCAGCGTCGCGGCCGGCCCGGCAAAGCCGACAGCAGGCGAGCGCCGCGTCGCGGTGAGCACCACGACGCAATCGGGCCGCACATCGTCCAACAGATCCACCAGAGCGCGCACTTCGGGTTCGCTTTCCGGTTCACGACCGCTCAGCCAGAGGTTGCCCAAGGGGAGTTTTCGCCAACCTTGGGTGGGAAAGTTTCGATTGAGTAGCACACCGCGGGCATTGCCGGCCGTGCGCCGCAGCCTGCCGTCGGGATTCGCGTCGCGCACCAGCGTCACTCGCGCGCCATTGGCCCGTTGCGGAAAGCGCGAAAGATGCTCCGCCAGCGACTCGACCAGGTCCAGTCCGGCGGTTTCATCGCCTTCCAACGGCCCGATCACCAGCACCTGCCGGGGGCCGTCGCCAAACTGGCGATATTCAATCACCCTGTCTTCCAGGCTGCGGCCGAGCACGGTCCAGGGCGAAGCGCGACGGGCCGCGGGCGGCGATTGCGCGGCGGCGCGCAGCGGCAGCCAGCAGGCCGTAACGGCGACAAAGCAGAGTGGTAAACAGAAGCGGCCGAGCATGGTTCCCTAACTGAGCGCACAATCGCCCAGAAAGCATAGCTCGCCACACGCTCAGGTCAAATCCGCCGACGCGCCGGAAAATCCGCATTTCGCGCTGATTCGATAAACACGCCCCAAGCGGACGCGATATAACTCTACTCCTGCTTTTCCTCGGTCGTCCGCTTTTCCTGATCGACCCGCTTGGGCCGCTTCGTTTTGACCGGCTGATGAAGATCCCAAGCGGTCAGCCACTCTTGCTTGACCGACTTGACGTTGAAATCGGCCGCCAACCTCCGAGCCATGTCCGGCATGTGGGCCGCGCCGTAGAAAATGGCCAGCCGTCGCTTGCCGGAGGCGATCTCTTTGCCCAGCACCTCCAGGGCGCGCTTGTTGCGCTCGGTCACCAGCGTCGAGCCGTCGCCCGTGTCGAAGACCGCCGCCACACCCTCCAAATCTTCAAATTGCTCCGCCAACAACCGCTTGACGCGCAAGGCGCGGTTTTTGTCGACCAACGCCATCAACAACTTCAAATCGAACCAATCGTCACCCTTCGACTCCTCGGCCATGCTCCGCCCCAACGCCCGCAACACCAGACCCCAGACCGTCTCGCCGCGGTCGTCCATCGACTTGCTGAACGCTTCCGGCGTCATGTCGGCATGGACGAAGTTTTTGCTTTGATAATCCACCTGGTCAAGTTGGAAGTTCAGATCGAGAAAATCCTTCAGCGCCGTCTGCAAACGGCCGACCGGATGTTTGCTCTTCACGCCGCCTGGGGGCACGCGCGTCCCCTCGGGCGCGACCAACTCGTAGAGCACGGCGTCGTAATCGCGAAAGCGCTCGTTCAGCCGCTCGTAGTACGACTTCTCGCCAATATGCACCGCCGCGATCAAATCGACGGTCATTCCTTTGCGCGACTCGTCCGCCGGCGCGAAACGCACGATGGCCGTTTGCAACTCCGCCGGGCGGTCTTCATCGTCGCGGAGCAAACGGAGATACTCCGTCTTGGCCGGTGCGCCCGCCGCGCGTTCTTTGTCCGCTCGCTGCACTTCTTTTTCGTTCGCCGCCGCCGTGCGATCAAAACCCAACGAGATCAGCAGACCCAAGGCCAAGCCGCTTACAGATAATATAGACACTCGCAGGCCCATGTGTACATTCACCAGTCAGACGCCTTCAAACAACCGCATCACGAGGCTATCCGAAAACTCGGCTTTGGCCGTGGTAGCGTATGGTGGGGCGGCTCGCCGAGCCGTCTTTCGCTTCCAGGCGGGCCGGCGGCCCGCCCCACGGAGAGTTTTTTCGGATAACCGCTTGAAGTATAGGCCCAAACGGTGAGTGCGGCAACGAAGGCGCAGGTCCGGTGTCATCGCCGGCGCGGACGCCCAAAACCCCGCGTGGTGGCCGCCGCGGGGCGATGCACCAAATAAAAGGCGGGGTCGTCGATGATCCAGCTTGTCGACCACGTTTGCCCGTCGTCAGCGCTGATTAGGTCGAAAAAGAAGGTATCAAACTGGCGTGCGGTGAATCCATAAGGGTACTGCGAGCTGATGCGGTCGGCGGCGGTCAGGTCGTCAATCCCCGGCTTGGCATAATAATGTACCTGGCCGTCGGCGGTGAACGACATGCCCAGGGTCCACCAACCGGCCTGTTTGATTTCCGGCCCTTTGAAATCGCGGCCGCTCATGCCGGCGCGAATCAGGAAATAGGCCGCGTCGGCCTTGTGCCGGCCGTCGCTTTTGCTCTCAAACACAATCCACATGCCAGGCCAATACTCTTCAATCGGCTGCTTGCCGTTGAGCCGCGAGCCGTGCGCGCCGGCCCGCAGGGCGAAGGTGTTGCCCGAACGATTCTCCCATTGGTCGAAGGGCGGCATGTAAACGCGCACCACAAAATTCGGCTGCGATGAGACCGGCACGCTGCCGACGGCGCCGCGCACGTTGGCAATCAGGTCGTCCTGCTGACTGCGGTAGCTCGGCCGGTTGGGCGTGCCGCTGTTCATGGAGCGCATTAAAAGCGCCCCCTTGCTGCCGGGCAGTCCGCCCGCCGGCGTATCCACGCGTTTGAGCACGTCGGGCTGACCGCGCATCGGCCCTTCAAACCAGCGGCGATTGGTGGAATAACCGTTGGGCAATCGCGAGTGGCCGTCGAGTTCGGAGCTGTTTTTGGGGTTGTTAAACACGTAGCCCCACTGGGGATCTTCAAAGTCATCGCCGGCATTGGTGATTTTTTCACCGGTTCCCGGCACGAGTTGGCCCCAGGCGCCGGGCGCGTAGACGAGCGCCAGCGTCAGACCGGCGAAAAGCGACCGAACGAATCCGTTGAGCGTCATGCATCACCTGTCGGCAATCGAGAGAGCAGTTCAACCACAACCTGAAGCGGCGGAATTCTGCCAAAAGAGGCACGCCGAGGCAAGACCAGACTTGCCCCGGATAACGCCGCGGCACACCGTTTTTTTACGCCTATACTTCGCCACCCAAATGTTCCGATAAAATGTCATGGTGTGTCCGCGTTGAAGCGGCCAAGTATGCCCGTCAAAATGCCGGCATAAGGGCAACAGGAGATCATCCTTGTCACAGCACGCCGACGATGCGCTGCGCCGAGCCCTGCACTGGAGCGGGGCCTTTATCGCGATCGTGGTCGGCGGCTGCGCCACGGCCCCTTACCAATATGGCCGCTTTCACCCGCAAAGCCCCGGCGGCGTGCAGTTGCGACCGATCGAAATCGTCTACGGTAAGCCGCGCAAGCATCTCGATCGCATCGGCTACGTGCTGGGCACGCCCGCCCGGCTCGTCACACTCAATAAAAAGACGAACAATCATCACGTCTCGCCCGAAACCGTCGCCAGGCTGAAAACTTATCTGGCCGTCAACGACATTACCGACGTGTACGTCGCGGTGAACGAATACGACCCCCAAGGTCAATGGAAGCGGTTGCGTGAAAACACGCGCGTCGCGCCCGGCTGGCGGTACTCGCTGGGCGCGTTGAGTTGGCTGGGCTATACCATTCTGCCGAACAGGATCTTCGGCGGAGACCGTTATAGTCCTTACACCAACACCTTGAATCTAAGCTCCGACGTGCCGGCCGAGGTTCTCGCGGCGGCCGCTTACGCCAAGGACATTCACTCGCAACGATTGCCGGGCACCTACGCGGCGCTGGTCAATGACATGCCGGTGTTGTCCGTCGTGCGCGAGGCCAAGGCGACGCGCGACGTGATCTCCTATGCCCGTGCGCAAGGCGATTGGAAGGCGGAGGAACAAGCCTACCATGTCCTATATCCGCGTATCGGCGGCGAGGTCGTCGGTACGCCGGGGCGTCTGGTGCCGACCATCGGGCCGCTGTTGCACTTGGCCGGGGTTGGAGCGGGACACGCGGTCGGCCGCACGGTGGCGTATTTCGAGCAGCCCAAGGAAGGAAAACCGGCCGATCGACCCTGAGCGTTTCCCGATTACATTTGAGCCGCCGGCGGATGAGGAAAACGCCT
>DASVGM010000319.1:0-6415 GCA_036379555.1 Pirellulales bacterium
CGCACGCTCACGGGCAAGGGCGACCCGATCATTGGCATCAGCATACGGCAGGGACTCGTCTGCGACGCTTTCGCGCTGGTCATCAATCGCGAGAAAGAGAAATGAAGCGGCCGGCCCGGCGTTGGGCGTCGCGGAAGCGACTCTCCGTGAGAACGAAAGAAAACGCTTGACCGGCCGATTCCAGCAACGATAATCGTAAGATTCCTGTTTCTTTCTGTTGTTTCAGGTCTGGCGCGAAGAACCACGGCGCAAGCCATGGTTGCTCATGGGCCGGACCACGTCTTGAGTGAGAACTACGATGCGGTTCGTAAGGCTTTTGTCGTGGGCGGCGATTTTCGCCGTCGGCCCGGCTTCAGCGCATGCGCAATTTGGCTGGCCCTACGGCGGCTACTACGCCTCGACGGCCGGCGAAGGCGCAGCGATGGGTATGGCGGCCATGGTTGCTTCATCGGGCATGGCCACGTTGATGACATCCAAGGCCGCCGTCAATGCACAAGAAGCCGGTTCGATCTATATCGACAACACCGTGAAAGCGACGCAGGCCTACATTGACCGGCAGCGGATGCTTTCGTCCTACCAGGCCTCGCTGCGCAAGCCGCCCGCCTCCGCCGAGCAACTCTATCGCATGGCCCAAATCGGGCTTCCGAAATCGCTTACGATCGATCAGTTCGACCCCGTGACGGGCGACATTCATTGGCCGGTGGTGCTGCGTGACGAACCGTTCGCCGCCTATCGCGAGACAACGCAGAAGTTCTTCCACGACGCGGTGCATAGCCCGCAGACATTCAGTTACAGTTCCTACAACCAACTTCGCCAGTCCAGCGATGAATGCCTGGCTGATTTGAAATCTCGCATTAAGAGCTACCGCCCCAACGATTACATTCAGGCCAAGAAACTGGTCGAGAGCCTCGCCTTCGCGGCTCAACAACTCTAAAGAATCACTTCTCAAGCACATCTTTACCCGCGGGTGCTATTTCCATGACGCGCGCTAGTTTGATTTTGATGGCGACTTTCGCCCTGCTTTTGCCGAGCTTGACTCGTGCCGCCGATGACGCGGCATCGCTTGCCAGGTCGCTGGCGAGCGGCAACGCCGACGAACAGGTGAAAGCCGCTCTGGCATTGGCCGAGCTTGGCCCGCGCGCGAAGGCCGCGGCGCCGGCGTTAATCAAGGCTTTGGCCGATGAAGACACTCAGGTGCGCGGCCATGCGGCTTTTGCCTTGGGCCAAATCGGCGATAAAAACGCCGCGGTGGTCGACGGCTTGTTCGCGGCCGCCGGCGATCGCGAAGCGATCGTGCGCCGCGCCGCGCTGCGGGCGCTGAAGAGCTTGCGGATTCCGCGCGACGTGTTGATTCCCAAAATGGCGGAGGCTTTGAAGCAGGCGGCGCCGGCCGACGCGGCCGCCATCGTCGCCACGATTGCCGAAGGCGGCAAAGAGGCGGTGCCGTTTCTGATGGATTGCCTCAACGACCAGCGGGCCGGCTATTGGGCCTGCCTGGCACTGGCCCAGATCGGCCCCGATGCCGCGCCGGCCGTGGCGCCGCTGGCCAAACAGTGCGACCGCGAAGAGCCTCAAGTGCGTTTGCAGGCGCTGGTGGCCTTGGGCCAGATCGGCCCCGCCGCCAAGCCCGCGGTGCCGCGGATTGTGAAGGTTTTGGAGCAGGACAAGGCCGAAGGCGTGCGCTATGCGGCCGCTTATGCTTTGGGCCAGATCGGCGCCGACGACAAGCCCAGCCGCGCCGCGTTGGTGAAAGCCATGGCCGCGAACGACGCTTTTCTGCAAGTGGTTTCGGCCTGGGCGCTGGCCCGCGTGGCCAAGGATGACAAATCGTTGCAAGAGCAGATCACGCACCTGATTTTGGGCGCGCTCACTTCTGAAAAGGTCGATGTGCGCCGGGCCGCGGCGCGTGCCTTGGCCGAAATCAAGCCGCCGCCCGAAGCGGTCGCTCCGTTCTTGGTGAAGGCGATTCAGGACGAAGACGAATCGGTTATCGGCAATGCCGTTGATGCGTTGGCTTCGTTGGGTGCGGCGATCGTGCCGCGTCTGGCGAAAAACGGGTTAAAGAACAAGGATCTGCGGCTCTATGCCGTGCGGGTATTGGGCAAGATCGGCCCCGACGCCAAGGAGGCCGCCGGGCCGCTGGCCGCGGCGTTGGACGGCGCCGAAGGCCAATTCCGCCGTGAAGCGCAGTTTGTGTTGGGCATGTTCGGCGCGGCCGCCGCGCCGGCGGTGCCCGAGTTGACAAAATCGCTCGCCAGCGACGACGAGCAAATACGCAACAGCGCGATTTACGCGTTGGGCAAGATCGGTCCCGCCGCCAAGCCGGCCGCGGCCGAGTTGCGCAAGCTGATCGCCGGCGACGATGAGTTCACTCGCTTCGCGGCGTTGTGGGCGTTGGTGCGCATCGAGCCGAAAAACACCAAGCTGGCGGCCGTGGCGGTGCCGCTGCTGGTGAAGGGCCTGTCCGACGAGCGACCGCTGGTGCGTGCCGAATCGGCGGCCACGTTGGGCGAGATCGGTTCGGCGGCCAAAGCGGCCTTGCCCGCGCTGAAGAAGGCGGCGTCAGACGAGGAAGCGGCGGTCAGCGCGGCCGCCAAAGAGGCGATGGAAAAGATCGGCGGCGGAAACTCGTAGGGAAGGCCAGTTTGAATTGGTGACAACCGCAGCCAGCCCCGGCTATACTGCAACAAGGTTGAAACGGGAGCATGAATCATGCGAGTTGAAATCATGAAAGCCGAGGCGCAGCGACTTCTTCGTCAAGCGCCTTTTCATCCGTTCGCGGTTAATCTGGAAAACGGTGACCGGGTGATTATTGAACACCCCGAAAACATCGCCTTCGATCCGGTAGGCCGAAATGGGACGGGTGGCTCCGCTGAATTCCACGTCATTTCCAGCAGCCTGCGGTACGTCAGCACTTTTGACGCCGTGACCAGCGTGGCGATTCTCGATCGGGACGAAGTTGCGTGAAGTCATTTTTTTGAATCACCAGTCGAAACACTTCCCTCGAACGGCGCCTTTCAGTACCGACGCATCATATTCAGGCCGCAGGTCGTCATTCGTGATGTCTTCATTCTGTTTTATAAACGCTTCTCTTTCGGCGTGTCGCCCGCCGCGCGCTGATGATGCGTACGGCATGGTAGCATAACGAGTTGGAAAGCCAGCCAGCACAAAAACCCTTCAACCAGCACTCCCATGATTGGCGCGCTGTAATCGGCCATCAACTTGCTGGTTTGCCAGGAAAAACTGCCTGGAACTCCAACCGGAGCGAGCACCGGCTGAAGCAACGCTCGCCCGCGCGTCAGATACGCGGCCGCGGCCGCCATCAACGAAAGAGTGGAGGCAATCGCGACCCAGCGGCCAACCGCGGTTTTCCTTGGCAACAGCCATCCGCCCACCAACAAACCTATCGAACTGCCAATAATGGGGGTGCCGTAAATCAACAGAACCCTATTTATCAAAGCAAACGGATTTCGCGGAATTAAGGCGCCGGCCACGACATCGCTACAGAACGTGGCGACGACCCCTGACGTAATCACGGCCGCGGTGAAAAAGCCCGTGACGATGGCCAGCGTCGAAAGAAACGTCAACCGATACTTACTGTCAATCATTGTTCACTCCCTGGCCGAACCGCAATGCCGAGCGCATCGGCGTCATCCAGGTCGAGCGTCACGCGGCAGTTCGACACGCCGCTGTGAGCGACCAGCCAGCGCGCCAAGGGCGATACTACTTGCCGCTCCAGCACTCGCTGCAAAGGCCGAGCGCCATAACGCGCATCGAAACCCGCCGCCGCCATACGCTCGACAAGCCGGTCGCCAGGCTCAATAACCAGGCCGCGCTTCAACAACCCCTCGCGCCCGGCGATCTCAACCAGCTCTTTGCGTGTGATCGCCAATACGGCATGATGATCCAGCGGCGTGAATTGCACGATCTCGTCAATGCGATTGTAAAACTCCGGGCGAAAAAATCCGGCGACCGCGCGCTCGTAAGGCTGCCGCGCGGACGAATCAAATCCGGCGGGCGGTGGCGTCTCCGCGCCAAGGTTTGAAGTCATGATGATGATCGCGCTGCGGAAACTCGTCGTGCGGCCATAGGCGTCGGTCAGACGACCTTCATCGAACAGGCCCAACAAGACGTCAAACACTTCCCCCGCCGCTTTTTCAATCTCGTCAAGCAGCACCACCACAAACGGTTGCCGACGCACGCGCTTGGCCAGGTCGCTCGGCTCGCCGCCGGCTCGGCCCAACAGGCGCTCCGCGGCGTCAAAGCCGGCGTATTCGCTCATGTCGAGCCGCACGAGGCGGTCTTGCTTGTCGCCATGACCGAAGAAATAACGACTGAGCGCCTTGGCGAGCTGCGTCTTGCCCACGCCGGTGGGTCCGCAAAACAACAAAACGCCCGGCGGCCGCTGCGGATCGTTCAAGCCGGCCTTGAACGTCACCACCAGATTCGCCGCCGCCCGGCACGCCGCCTCCTGGCCGATGACCTCGCGGCGGAAATCGGCCAACACGTCGTCAAAGCAAATCGGCACATCGTCTCGCAACAACCGTTCGGGCAAGCCGGTGCGGCGCACAAACGCGCGAATCGTCATGGCGGCGGTCGCCTGGGCGCCATCTTTGTCGACCGCTTCCTTGCCGGTTCGATCGAGGAGGTCGTCGAAAAAGCGCACGGTTTCACCCGGAAAAGTATCGTAAGGCGCGAAGCGGCGATAAAGGTCATAAGCCAGCGCCGGCACGCCCGCGGCCACCGTCACCCCGGATTTTTGCCGGCGGGCCAATGTCAGTCGCTCCAGCACCTCAAGCGCGGCGGAGTGTGCCAGCGGAGCGACCGGCACGATGCGCAAAAGATCGACGAGCCCCGGCAACAGCCGCCGCAGCGCGGTCAGCTCGCCGGCTGTGGCCTCGGCGATCAGCCGCAACTCGCCGCGTTCGAGATATGGCAAGAAGAACATGGCGATGCCATCTCCGGCGTCGCGCCCGCCGGCCAACGCCAGGTCGAGCAAGTTCTCGACGCAGAGCACGCCGCCGGCCTGTCGCAACTCGGCGATGATCTGTTGGCAGCGTTCTTCCCACTGGCCCAGGAACCGCATGCCGGCGATCAGCCGGCCCGCGCTCGTCAGCCAGAAACGCATTCGGCTCTGCTGGGCGGGGTCGGCGTCGGGCGTTGAGGCAACCGGCGGCGCGGCGCGCGGCGCGCGTGCGGCTTGCCGGATGGCTTCGGCCAGCATGGTTGTTTTGCCGACGCCGGTGGGGCCAACCAACAGCAGATTCGTCTGCGTTTGCTCGAGTTGGCGTGCGATTTCGGCGGCTTCGCTCTCGCGCAGCCACGCGCGCGAGAACCTGCGCCGCGCGGCGCGATCGTCGAGCGGTTCGGCGACGAGATCGAGCGTCGGACACTCCAGGCTCGGCGCGTGGCGTGGCGGCGCGTCTTTGACGCGGATCATCAACGCCCGCAGTTCCATGCGGGCAGGCGGCACAAGGCGAACCAGGTCGGCGGGCGACACCCCTTTGAGTTGCTGCCGCGCATATTCAGAAACCAGGCCGGCCAGTTCCGCGGCCTCGTGATAGCAGAACTGCACATCGATTAGCGGCAAAGCGGCGAAGTAGGGGCCGTTTCGCACTTTTGCCGACACGCACGGCACGCGCAAAGGGTACGGTTCGCCGCCGGCGAACAGCCGCCCTTCAACCTGATATTCGACGCGCACTGGCACCTGAAACTGCTTGATCTCCAAATCGAGCAGTTGCATCGAGCCGCGCCACGGGTCGCGCTCGTAGAGCCAGGTCAAGTAGTCTTTCAATTGGTCACACGCGCGATCGGCGGTCGTCGCCGTCGCCGCGGGCGTATCGCCAAACAGGCCGCTCACCGGCAGCGCGGTGAAAAAGCCTTGAGCGTCTTGCCAAACGACGATGTTGAAGCGGTGCAGTGCCATGTTGGTGGTTTGCGGATGTGGCCAATTCCGTCCGTGGGGTTTGTCGGCATTCGCGAGGCGGCCCGTCGTGCGTGGCCGCGTGAAGTATATAAGATGGCCGGTCGGCTTAAAACCATGCGCCAGCGACGGCGTTTCATTCGTGCCGCTTGCAGAAGACAACAGCGCTCTGATATACTTCACGCCGCCACGAATGAGACGTCTGTAGGGAACGCCCTCCGTGGCGTTCCGTGAACTGGTGGCGACGTCGTTTCGTAGCGCCCGGAACGCCACGGCGGGCGTTCCCTAAAGAGACAGTAATTGCGACGACCATGTCTCATTCGTGACCGCGTGAAGTATAAAACCACCTCTCAAGGTTCAAACACGTCGCCGGTGATACCGTGTCAAAGTCATACAACCGACCGCATCGAGGCGTTTTACGGTGGATTTGACGTTCGATCGCGTGACCAAGCTCTACGGGCCCGTCATTGGGGTCAACAATGTCTCCTGCCG
>DASVGM010000320.1:0-4584 GCA_036379555.1 Pirellulales bacterium
GCTGTTGCTGGTTGACCTGCTGTGCCTGGTGCTCGATCTGGGCGATCCCTTGCGTTTTCATCACATGCTGCGGGTTTTCAAGCCCCGCTCACCCATGTCGGTGGGCGTGTGGTGTTTGACCATCTTCTCGCTGCCGCTGACCGCGGCGGCGGCGCTCAGCCTGTTGTCGCAAATGGGAATGGGTTTCGAGTGGGCCCGCAAGCTGGCGGTCATTCTGGGCCTGCCGCTCGGCTTCGCGTCGGCGGCGTATAAGGGCGTGTTGCTGAGCACCAACGCTCAGCCTGGTTGGAAGGACGCGCGCTGGATGGGCGGTTATCTCACCAACTCAGCCCTCGTGCTGGGCTGCGCGGAACTACTCACTGTGTCGGTGGTGATGGGAGAGGCGCGCGCGGCCGCCATGCTGCGTGTCGCCTTGATCGCCTTAATCGCCGTGAACGTGATTCCCTTGGCGCTATTATATGCCAACCTTCGCCCGACGCTGGCGATCTATTTCACCCGGCGACAGCGCCAGCGCGTTGGCGGACTGATTCTCGCCGCCGGCACGCTGGTTCCTTTAGGGTTGTTGCTGGCTGGCAGCGGTGCATCGCTCACGTTCGCCGCCGTGATTTCATTCTTGCTGGGAAGCCTGACCATTCGCTTGGTGTACGTGAAGATTCCGCACACGGGTGTTGTTGGTAAACCGACGTGAGGCGGGAGCTGGCGCGGCTGTGGCGTGCGGTGATCCGCGGCGTGCCATTTAGCGAAGTCGAATGGCAGCGGAGCGCCTCAGAGGAACTTGGCCTTCCATCGGCTTTGCGGCCACGCGGGCGTCATCGAGTCCCGCCGGAAACGTCCTTAAACAACGACTCCCGACCCCTTTAATACCACGCCCCACGTCATTCAATTGCTCTACAGCCAACTTAAAAACCCGGCTCCCCCGAAGAACCTGTGGGTGGGTTTTGGCTGGATAGCGGGGCCACGATGCGTTTTTTTTAAGGCATTTGCCGGGCAAATAAATGGGTTGGCCATTGAAAGCGAATTCTACGTGGTAGAATGGCCGGCGTCTGGCACTGGCGGAGTCAGCCTCTGCTCCCAAGAAACTCCACGCAAGTGGCCAGTTTTTATACAATCATTGGGCAGTGTAGCGGCCTGCGAGGCTGGCGAGCAACCTGACAAGGGATAGCCGGCTCCGGGCGGGTAAATGACTCGCTTGGCCCTGGCCCGCCAAGACGGGCCACGGTTCTTTGCCTTTTCGTACACCTCGCAGATCATTTATTTGCCCGGCCATGCCTTTGAAAACGCGAACGTCGCCCCGCTCATCGGCGCGAAAACCACCCGCGAATTTGTCCGTGGAACCAAAAACCCAACGGTGGCCCCGCGTTCGGTCCTAAAACTACCCACAGATTTGTCAGAGGAGCCAATGATTGTTCGATTTCTATTCGCGGCCTTGCTAGTTTGCCTGCCGGCGCGGGCCGACTCCGCGCCGCGGCCCAACGTGGTTTTCATCCTGACCGACAATCATGGCGCCTGGACTCTCGGCTGCTACGGCAACCGTGACATCCGCACGCCAAACATCGACCGCCTGGCTAGCGAAGGCACGCTCTTCACGCGCTGTTACAGTTCCAATCCCGTCTGCTCGCCGACACGGGCAACCTACCTGACCGGCCTGCTCCCCTCGCAACACGGAGTGCATTGTTATCTGAGCGCCAATGAAGCCCAGATCGGCCCAAGGGCTTATTGCACCATCGCCGAGTTTTCAAACCTGCCGCGCGTCCTTGCCGACGCCGGCTACGTCTGTGGGCTAAGCGGCAAATGGCACTTGGGCGGCAACGAAAGGCCGCAAGTCGGCTTCACCGATTGGCTCACTATGCCGCACGGAGGAACCAGCACGTTTTACAACGCCGAAGTCATCGTTGGCGGAAAAATTCGCAAAGAGCCAACGTACCTGACCGACTTCTGGACAGAACACGCCGTGCAATTCATCGAGCAAAATAAAGACCGGCCGTTCTTTCTCTACCTCGCGTACAACGGGCCCTATGGCTTAGGCCCATTATTGAAGCGCCGGGCGCGGAATCGCCATGCCGACTACTACGACAGCTTGCCAATGAAATCGTTTCCGCGCGAGAAAATGCACCCCTGGCTGTTCAACAATAAGGAATATCTGAACAATGTCGACGCGATGCGGCGTTACGCCGCCGAGCTTAGCGGCGTCGATGACGGCGTGGGCCGCGTGCTTGACGCGCTGCGTAAAAATAGCCTCGACGAGCGGACGCTCGTGGTTTTCACCGGAGACCAAGGCTGGATTGGCGGCCAGCACGGCATCTGGGGAATGGGAGACCATACGCGGCCTCTGACGGTTTTTGACGGCGAAATGCAAGTGCCCTTGATCTATCGGCAGCCGGGAAAAATTCCACCGGGAAAGCGGTCGGACCTGCTAGTGAGCAATTACGACTTTCTGCCAACCGTGCTCGACTATGTTGGTCTGCAGGACAAGACGCCCGTGAAACCAAGACTGCCGGGACACAGTTACGCGCCGGTTTTGCGCGGCGAGCCAATCGAATCTCGCAACGCCGTGTTTTTCGAGTTTGAGAATACACGGGCGATCCGCACCGCCGACTGGAAATACGTATCGCGTTTTCCGAACGGCCCGGATGAACTTTACCATTTGAAAGCCGATCCCGACGAGCGCGTGAACCTGATAGAGTCGGAGACTGACGCCGAGGCGCGGAATGAGCTCGCCCGGCGCGCAGAGGAGTTTTTTAATCAATACGCCGATCCAAAGTACGATTTGAGACATGGCGGCGGATCGAAGACGGCGTTGCTGACCGGGGCCGGCAACTGAACGCGGTGCAAAGGCAATAGATCGCCACTTTGGAGCAATACCCGGTTAATACCACGACCTCCACGAGTCGCCCAGGCGGGTTTCGCCTATCGTTTGATGAACCAAAAAAGTTTTGGGGGCTTCAGCAATTCGCAGTCATCGTCGCGGGGCGGCCCGCCCGGCCGTCTTTTGCTTTTGGACGGGCCGGCGGCCCGCGCCACGGCCCGGTTGCTGCTACTGGTCAACGATAGCACCGCAAGCCGCGACCGCTTCCCTCCGGCAGGGTCCGCCAGGAATCCTGATTGCCGCTGACGCTCATGCTTGTTATATAATCCACTGATGGAAACCATCCCGACCGTTTCGATTACAGAAGAGCACGACTCCACAACGCATGTTGGCTCGGTGAAACCGCCCGACCCTTTTACCCTGGTGATTTTCGGGGCGACCGGCGATCTGACCGCGCGTAAACTATTGCCGGCCCTGTATGGTTTGTGGCAAGACCGCTTCTTGCCGCGGCAGTTTGCCATTGTCGGCGTGGGGCGGCGCGAGAAAACCGACGAAGCGTTCCGCGGCGAAGTGGCCGCCGCCATCCGGCAATTTCGCGACCATGGCGCCGCGGCCGACGCGGTCGCGTCGTTCGCCTCGCATGTTTTCTATCAGCGGGCCGATGTCGCCGAGAGCGACGGGCTGGCGAGCATCGCACAGCGGTTGCGAGAATTGGAAGACGAACGCGGTCTGCCGCGCAACCGGCTGTTCTATCTGGCGACCGATCCGGTGCATTTCGCGCCGATCATCGAGGGCATCGCGAAAGCGGACGCGGTTCACCGCGAACCGGCGCCACCGTGGTCGCGCGTCGTCGTCGAAAAACCATTCGGACACGACCTGGCCAGCGCCCAACGGCTCGATCAACACGTGCTTTCCTATTTGCATCCGGGGCAGGTTTATCGCATCGACCATTACCTGGGTAAAGAAACGGTGCAAAACATTTTGGCGTTCCGCTTTGGCAACGCCATTTTTGAACCGCTCTTCAACCGCCAGTACGTCGATCACGTGCAGATCACGGCGGCGGAAACGGTGGGCATGGAGGGGCGCCGCGGCGCTTTTTACGACAACGCCGGCGCCTTGCGCGACGTGATTCAAAACCACTTGCTGCAACTCTTGGCCTTGGTGGCGATGGACCCGCCCGCCTCGCTGAAGGCGCGCGACATTGGCGACGCCAAGCTCAAGGTGCTGCGAAACCTGGTTCCGCTCGACCCGGCCCAGGTGGCCCGGCGCGTGGTGCGCGGCCAGTACGCCGCCGGCGAAATACACGATCAGCCGGTGCGCGGTTATCGGCAAGAAGAAGGCGTCGAACCGCGATCGAACACCGAAACCTACGTGGCCATGCGCGTGGAGATTGACGACTGGCGCTGGGCAGGCGTGCCGTTTCTGTTGCGAACCGGCAAACGAATGCCGCGCCGCGTCACGGAGATCGCCGTGCAGTTCCGCCTGCCGCCGTTACGGCTCTTTCGCACCGTGGAATGTGAAGGGGACGTTTGCGACTTGACCGACGCGCACCCCAGCGTGCTGGCTTTTCGCATCCAGCCGGACGAAGGCATCAGCCTCTCGTTTTCCACCAAGCGGCCGGGCATGAATCTCGACTTGCAGCCGGTGCGCATGGATTTTGGCTACAACCAATCATTTGGCCGGCCGTTGCCCGAAGCCTACGAGCGATTGATCTTGGACGCCTTGCGCGGCGACTCGACGCTCTTCATGCGTTCCGACGAGTTGGAAGCCGCCTGGGA
>DASVGM010000321.1:0-2634 GCA_036379555.1 Pirellulales bacterium
CTCGATGAGTTGCGAGTCGGTCGATTCGCTGTCCAAGGCGTCGGTCGCCAGCGATTCGTCGCCCGTGCCGTCGACCGACGAGGCCAGCAGCGAAAGCGTTTTGCCACTGCCGCGCGGCGTGGTCGCCAGTAGTCCGAGAAAGATGACCAGCAAGGCATGCACCACCATGCTCACCAGACAACTCGACGCGGGACGCCAAATGCGATAAATCTGCTCGGTTGCCCAGAGCGGGCATTCTGGCGGCAAAGGTTCGTCGCCGCCACGGCCGGCCAGAGCCGCCGTGTCGGCCGGCCTGGGAGGTGCTCCGCCGGCGATCAGCGCCTTGTTCGCAGTGACCGATTGAGACAGCATGGCGTCAAATCTCGCGGAAAAACATCGGCCGGCGGGCGAAGCGCCCGCTCCGTCACCGACGCGGAACCGATTTCATTATACTTCGCGCGGGGCGAAATGGGGCAAAATCGGAATGCGTTCGGTATATAGGTATATCGTAGCCTATCAATCCTTCCAGTCGTCTTCGCCCGCTTTTTGCGTGTAAATCGGCATGTAACGGTAGTAGATTTCCAGTGTCATGGCCGCCATCGCGGTGCAATACAGCCGTCCACCTGCCTCAAAGCCGTGGTCGTTTCCCTTGAACTGCCAACTGCCGGTTTCGTGCTTTACCTTCTCTTGGCTGGCTACGAGCGAGTCGCGCATTTTGACGTTCCAGTTTTGCCAGATTTCTCCATCGGGGCCGTCAAACTGATGCAGAACTTGCGTGGCATAATAGCTGAAATACATGTTGCCGGTTTGCGGACCAACCTGCGCCAAATACTTCACTCCCTTTTCCAATGCCGGTTTGTCGCGCTCCCAGCCCAAGTACATCCGGCAGAGCAAGCCCACCGCGGTGGTCGATTGACCTTTGCCGGGTCCGGTGTAGCCATAGAAGGCTCCGCCGTCCGCTTGGGCGGAATCGAGGAACTTCATCGCTCCCGTAACCACGGGCTTGGGAATCTGCAAATAGCCCAGCTTGCCACTTTTGAGCGCCATGATCTGCCAACCCACCGCCGAGGTATCGCCGGGCTGGCGCGGCGTGTATCGCCAGCCGCCACCGACCGGATCTTGAGCGTCGCTGATGAAATTCAAGGCGAGCTGAGCCGGCGCCACGAGCGATTTGTCCTGCGTCATGGCGTAGCCCTCGCAAAGGGCGATGGTGGCGATGCCGTGGCCGTACATCGAGCCGCCGCCAGCCGTCATGTCGCCGGTCTTCTTGATGCTATCGACCTTCATGTTACTCGACAGGTAATACAATCCGCCGCGAACGGCGTCTTTGTACTTGCCCTTTTTGTGCGTTTGGCCGGCGCCCAAAAAGGGAAGCAGGGCAAAACCAGTGGCGGCGAAGCGGGCTTTGTCCAACTTACCGGCATTGCCGCACTGGCCCTGACATTTGCCGGCGCCGGTGTGATCGAAATTCCAGCTCCCATCGGGGTATTGGTGCTCGGCCAGCCATTTCAGCGCCATCGCCACGGCGGCCTCGCTGGCGCTGGTCGCACCGGCTGCCCTCTTCGCCTGGTCGTTACTGGCGCGTCCGGCCAAGCTGCCCTTGCCCGCCCCCGCCGAACTCGCTGATAAATCCTTCAATAAATCGCTGGCCGGAGCGGTGGCAATGCCGACTTCTGACATGGCTATCTCCGTCGGCGCGGGCGTGTCGTTGATCTCCGTTGGGGTGAGCGTTTCGGTAATGGCGGTGGTGTCGACCGTGGTCATCTCTTGCAAATCCGACGAATCGAGCTCCTCCGTCGGCTCGCTGAGGTCCGCCACGTCTTCCACGCCCTCTGATTCCTCGCCGACATTGGCCACCAGCGCTTTGAGCGTCTCTTTGTGCTTTTCAGGCATGAGCATCAGCCCGAAAATCAGCAAAATGACCATGTGGATGATGGCGCTAATCATCCAGGCGGGAACGAGCGTCATGAAGCTCAAGGCGCCCATTTTGGAAAGCTCTTCCATTTCTTCTCGGGTGGAAGCGGCTTCCTTGGGCGCGGTCTTGGCCGCCTTACCGGCGGGGGCCGCCTTTTTGTCGGCCGGCGCCGCCGTACCAGCGCCCGCTTTGTCGTCGCCGGGCTTGGCCACTCGCTGTTTCGCGGCTGCGGCTGGAGTTTGGGCGGCATTCACGTCGGTCTTCTTTGCCGCGGGCTTGGCGGCTGGTTTGTCGACTGTCGGCTTTGCCGCTGAGCTGGCGGCTGTATTGATTTGGGCGCCATTTCCACTTGCCGGCTTCTTTGCCGCCGGTTTTTGCACAGGCGCTGGGGCATCACCGGAGGAAAGATTGATGTTGATACCAGCCGACGAATCGGTTGCCATGGCGATGGCTCCAAGAACTTACCTGACACGGACGGAAAACAAGACTCCGCAACCATTTTAGCCTAACGGATTTTGCCTGAGTTGCAAGCGCCACTCGCCGAAAAACAATCGCCAATTATAATGACACCACCCAATTGACCTGGATTAAAGCCAATGGATGCCACCCCCACGCCGCCCGTCAACGACTTTTCGACGCACGACCTGCCGACGCACGGTCGCCGCCTGCCGCGGCTGCTGTGGATTCTGGTCGTGCTCTGCCTGGCGCTGGTTTTGCCGCGACTGGCCGGAGAAATACAA
>DASVGM010000322.1:0-2233 GCA_036379555.1 Pirellulales bacterium
GACAAGCCCGGCACGGGGCGAAATGGTGCGCTGGGGTCGTCCTTTAGCCTGTCAATCATCGCTCGACGGGGGCAAGCCCCGATCGTGGCGGAACAAAACCGGCATCAAACGAGTCGGGCCGTGACAACGCATTTCGCGCAGCCCAGCCCCCCCCAACCCCCAACCCCCAACCCCCAACCCCCAACCCCCAATGCCATCCTTTTCCGGCCCTCCCAAACTCGTCCACCCGGCCGCTGAGCTGTTTCCGTTATTAACCGGCGACGACCTGGCTCGACTGGCCGGCGATATCGCTCAAAACGGCCTGCTGGAACCGATCGTCGTTTACGACGGGCTCTTGCTCGATGGCCGCAATCGTCGCCGGGCGTGCGAAATGGCCGGTGTTGAGCCGCGATTCGTGGAGTGGCACGGCGAAGGCGGGTCGCCGGTCGCTTTTATCGCCGCGCGCAACCTCCACCGCCGCCACCTCTCCGAGAGTCAACGCGCGGCCATCGCCGCCCAGGTCAAAGGAATGTTCCACGAAGAAGCCGTCGAACGGCGACAAGCACGGCAATTCGGCAGAACCTGGCCAGAAACCGACTTGGACCCAGAAAACCAGTTCTATTTAGGGGTGTGCAATGAAAAACCGCATGATTCTACGGTGTGTGCAGATCTGCACACACCGGGAGGCATCAATGCCCGCGCGGCGGGAATGTTCAATGTTTCGCCGCGCCTGGTCGCCTTGGCGTCGCGCGTGGCCAAGGAGGGCGACCCGCTCTTGACGGAGGCCATTCACGCCGGTGAGGCGACGGTTTGCGACGCGGCGGCGGTGCTTTCGTTTCCGCGCGAGGAGCAGCGCGCGGCGGTGGAGGCGATTCGTTCGGGCCAGGCTCGCACGCTCAGGCAAGCGATGCAAAAGCGCCGCGACGAGCGCGCAGCGGCTTCGGGCGGCGTGCCCGGCCTGCCGCGGATCGACCAATCCGAGCGTCCCACGCCCAAGCGGTTGCGGCGCGTGGCCAAAGCTTTCGAGGGGCATTGCGAGACGCTGTTACGTTACCTTGACCTGACGGCGGCGGCCTGCGGCGGCCCCAACGACTACACCCGCCGCATGCGCGAGAGCGTCGAGCTTCTCCGCCGCACCATGCACGAGTGCGTGAACGATTTCGGGCGGTCATCGCCTCGGAGAAAAGTGAGATAACGCCATCGCGGCCATCAAGGGTCGAGTGCGCGCCGAAACACACCAAGCCGGCGGCGCGTCATGTTACGAGATGAAGCTTCGATGCCACCCGCTTGCCGGGTGGAGATTCGCGTTGGCTGTCTACACCAGGCGTTGCTCGCGCCCCCTCTCTCCGATTTTGCCCCGCTTATAGACGGCCAACGGGAAGGCTCCTCCGGGCAAGCCGCAGGCATCGGAAAACGAGGCCGAGATGGTCGCGTTGCCGCTTCATCTCGTCACTTCACGGCTTGCCCGGATGCTGAATAACTAACTAACCCTACACGGAGATACGTTCATGTTTTACGAAGACGACGACGAACACGATTACGATGATGAAAATGACGACGATGACGATGCCGACGCCGCGCCCTTGATTCCCATTGGATACAGGACGCTCGACGAAATCGAGGGAGAAACGCGAACCACGTGGCTCTGGCCGGAAAAGATTCCCCTCGGCCATGTGACGGTGTTGGCGGGCGAGGCGGGCAGCGGCAAAAGTCTGCTGGCCGCCGAAATCGCCGCGCACGCTTCCAGTGGCGCCGGTTGGGGCGACGGCGCCGCCCCCGCGATCGCCGGCCCGGTGCTTTTCGCCCATGCCAACCAGCACGAAAACCTGACGCTCAAGCGCCGTTTGCTCGCCGCCGGCGCCGTCGCCGCGCGAGTGAATGTTGTCAACCGGGACGTTTTTGAGCGGAACGGCGATGTGGAAGATGGATGGGCCGCTGATGAGTCGCCACGCGCGGCGTCGTTGAGCGCGCTGGAAGGCGCGTTTGTCGGACTCCGCGGCGCGCCGCTTTTGGTCATCGACCATTTGCTCGGCTGGCTGGGCAAAGCGCGCGTGCCGCCCGACGAATTAAACCCGGTGTTCAAAACGCTGGCGGACATGGCCGCGCGGTATCGCGTGGCGGTGGTGGTGTTGTGGCGTTTGGAGAAAGGAAGTCGCGCCGCGCAAACCCGCGCGCTCGACGAGCTCTCCGCCGCGGCGCCGGTCGTTTGGCTGCTGGCGAATGACACCTATGACGCTCAGGCCCGGCTGGCGGT
>DASVGM010000323.1:0-9213 GCA_036379555.1 Pirellulales bacterium
CGACGAGATCATTGACATTCGCTTCCAAGTGCGGCAAGCCGGGCCACGACAGGTTGTGTTTCAGTACGATCTCAGCGCCGCCAAAGACGTGCCCGTGACCATGCTCATCGCGGGACTAGGGCCGGAGAAGCCATTCGCCCGCGGCCAATGGACCCTCTCCCACACCGATGGTAAGACGAGCGTTGTAAAACTGCCGGCGGGCATCACCGCGCGACCGCCGGTCAACAAGGCGGTGCTTGAGATCGAGGGCATTGGCGACGTGTCGTTCGCGTTTGAACCGCCGCGCGCCATCGCGTTTGACGGCGACATGCGCGTGTTGCTGGCCGATAGGCTTTTCAAGGCCGGCAAGAGCGGCACGACGATCACCGCCACGTTTCCTGACGACGCCGGCCTACTCGCGCGCCAAGAAGACCTCGAAAAGCTCTCCCGCACGCTCGCCGGGCCAGATTGGTTTCCGCTCATCGTGCGCAACGAACTCGCCGGCGAGAGCGTCATCGCCCTGGACGATTGGCTGGAAAAACCGGCCGGCAAACGCGGCGGCGTGCGCATGGTCGGCGATCGCTTTCAGCTTGAGGATGGCACGCCCATCAAGTTTTGGGGCACGAACCTGTCGTACGGCAGCGGCTGCGCCCCGCCAAAGGCGGAGGCCGACGCCACGGCGGCCCGCTTCGCGCGCTATGGCGTCAACGCGGTGCGGCTGCACAAGTTCAGCTACCCCAAAGGGCGCGACAACGGCATCGGCGACGCCAACGACGCCACGCTCATGGACCACGATGGACTCGACCGCCTCGATTATTTCTCCGCGCAGCTTGCCAATCGCGGTGTCTACTACGGCTGGTCGCACACCTTTGGGTTCATCGTCTGTCCGGGCAATCGCGATCGGCTGGTGGCTTACGACGAGATCGAGCGGAACCTCAAAGGCAAGACCTACGCATTGATGAACTTCGCCGACGACGTGCAGGATCTGATGATCGAAATGGTCGTCAACTTACTCAAACATAAAAACCCGCACACCGGCCTCACCTACGCGCTCGATCCGGCGCTGGCGTACATCGAGTTGCAAAACGAAGATGATATTTTCTTCTATACGTCGGAATCGGCGTTCAACGCCTGCCCGACCTACAAAAAGCTGTTCACGGCCAAATTCAGCGACTGGTTGAAAGAGAAATACGGCGGCGACGACGCTCTGGCGAAAGCCTGGGGCGGCCTGCGGCCGGGCGAATCGCTGGCCGAACGAACCATCGCACCGCAAACCAACCCCTGGTTTTTTGGCAGCGACAATCTGCCAAGGCAGCAGGGGCCGGCCCGGCAGCGGTTGCTCGATGCCGCCGCCTGGCTGCACGAGACGCAGAACCGCTTTTACACGCGCTTCGCAAAGGCGATTCGCGACGCCGGCTACCGCGGGCCGTTGTGCGGGTCGCCCTGGCAGGCCCCCGCGATGCTGCCGCATTATCTCAACCTGCGCAGCGACGCGCTGGTGGGATTCATCGATCGTCACAACTATTTTGGCGGCCAACTCAACGACACGATGCTCAGCCGGCCCGGCAGCGGTTATTTGTCGAGTGGCTTGCAGCAAGTCGCCGATCGGCCGTTTTGCGTCAGCGAATGGATTCACGTCTATCCTTCGCTCTATAGCGCCGAGGGACCGGCGATCATGGCGGCCTACGGACTGGGGTTGCAGGGTTGGGACGCCAGTTTCGAGTTTCAATCGTCCCCGCGCCGGCAGACGTTCAACGATCGCGCCGGTTGGCAACCCTGGGGCGTATGGGACGCCGACGTGCCGACGAGCCTCGGCCAATACCCGGCTTTGGCCAGAATGATCTACCGTGGCGATGTCAAGGAAAGCGAGGTCATCAGCACGCGCCGAGTCAGTCCCGCGGATCTGGCGGCCGGTGAATTCAACTTCAGCGACACAGTGCGACAGTCGGGTGACATCAAATCGTTTGGCGGCAGCACTCCGGCGGAGGCGCTGGCGGCCGGCCGCTGCGTGGTTGAATTCGCTGATAAACCGCAATCAGGAGGGACTCCGGCGAGCGTCTTCCCCGATCTCGCGCGCTTCCGCGATGGGACTGCGATCGTGAGCGCGACAAAGCAGTTGCGTTGGGAGACAGCCGGCCGAGGCTTCTTTACGATTGACACGGCGGGCACCAAAGGAGTTGTCGGCTTCGCGGCCGGCCGGCCGCGGCGTCTTGGCGACGTGACCATTGAACTGGATAGTCCCTACGCGAGCGTTCTGCTTACGGCGCTCGATAAGACAGCGACTTTGGAAAACGCCGAACGGGCCTTGCTGACGGTCGTCGCGCGCAATTCAAACACGGGATTTAAATATTTTTCGATCGACGATCGCATCCTCGATAACGGCCGCGGTCCCATCTTGCTTGAACCGGTGCGCGCGACGATTTCGATCGCCGGCCGTGCGGTCACCGCGGTACACATCTTGGATCACGCCGGCGCGCGCAGCGGCAAAACATTGGAAGTACGCTCCGGGCGGTTTACCGTGGACGGCGCTCGCGATCGGGCGTTGTACTATGAAGTGGTCATGCAGCCCGCAACTTAGCGCCTTGTCCATCCTAGATTTTCGAGTGCCGCAGGGGCGGTTCGCCGTGTAGGATGGGCTTCCTAGCCCGTCACCAAGCAAACGTGACGGGCCAGGAGGCCCATCCTCCAGTGGCGTCGAACCCTCCCTAAGATTGAGTCTGGACAAGGCACAAGCCGATGCACCTAAGCGAAATCACCGTCGCCGATCACCGCTGCCAAATCTATGAACCGGCCGAGCGCCATCCGCACGGCTGGTCGGTTCTGTTTCTTCACGACGTGGACGCCCGCGGGCTGACCGGCCGCGGCGCGCTGCTGGCGGAGTTTGCCCGGCACGGACTGCCGTGCCTCGCACCGCTGAGCGGCCGAAGTTGGTGGACCGAACGGATTTGGCCGGCGTTCGACGCGCAGCTTTCGACCGAGCGTTACCTGATCGAGCATTTGTTGCCGTTTGTCGCCGAACGATGGCAATCAACGCCTCCGGCCATCGCGGTGCTGGGCATCGGCATGGGCGGGCAGGGCGCGCTACGGTTGTCGTTTAAGTATCCGAACAAATTGCCTGTCGTCGCCGCGATTTCGCCGGCGATTGACTATCAGTTGGCTTATTACGATGAAGAGGAATTGGCGTTGCCTGAAATCTACCCTGAACCGGAACAGGCGCGGCAGGACACGGCCACCTTGCACGTTCATCCGTTGAACTGGCCGCGAAACACCTGGTTTTCCGCCGATCCCGCCGACGATCGCTGGTATGCCAGTGCCGAGCGCTTGAAAATGAAACTCTCTGCCCTGGGCATTCCACACGAGGCCGATTTGGAAACGTCGCGCGGCGGACAAAGCGAAGCATACACCGGCCTGATGGCGGCCCAGGCCGTGGCGTTCGTCGTTGATCGCTTGGAGCGCGAGCGCCGGCGTTGGAGTCCGCAAACATCTTGAAATTAGCTTCGAGATTCTCCTAAATAGGTGGGACGCCAAGTTGCTTGCAAATACTTTGTGCCGCTTCACGTCTCCACCGGTTGAGGCACAATCGCCACTCGCGAGGCGGCCGAGAGAAGCAGGTAGATCGGTTCCTCGATGTCCGCGTCTGAATTGGTGGCCTCCGGATCAGGAAGCGGAAGCGGCTCTCCATCCCCGATGTTTGTCTCGGCCATATCAACCAGCGCGCCACCGAGTAAGGCGCGCGCGGCATTCAAATTGGCTCCGCACGTCATTACGCCGGGGAAATCCAAAACCTCCGCATGGACACCGTCTTCGACAAACCTGTACATCGCTTTGTAGACGATCATAGAGAACCTTTCGACTTTGAATGCCCGCCACGCGCGCCGCGGACACGGTATCTCAAGCTTAATAGCTCAAGCCATGGTCTGGCAAGCGTTTCTTGATGACGCTGGATTTACTTTCTTCTTCCTCACACGGAGCGTGAGGGCTACTATGTCTCACGCACCAATGCGACAATGTGGAACAGCCGCGCATCTGGCGGATGTCGCATTCATCGCCGCGTGAAGTATAATCAGTCGCGGGGCCGGCCGAGCGCTTCACGATACTTTCACCATGATGAATGCCATGATCTCCCTGCGAAATTGCCTTCTACTTTGCTTGCTGCTTGCACCCTCCTTTTCAATGGCCGCCGACGGCTGGCAAGCCGGCGCCGCCAGTGCCAAGATTACACCCGAACACCTGATGTGGATGTCGGGCTATGGGGCGCGAACGCGGCCGGCCGAGGGCACGCGACTCGATCTTTGGGCCAAGGCCCTGGTGCTCGAAGATGAACAAGGACACAGGGCCGCGCTGATTACGCTCGACCTGGTAGGCGTCGCACGCGACCTGTCGCGCGCCGTTTGCGACGCGTTGCGGCAGAAATACGGCCTCGACCGTTCCCAGGTGATGCTGGCGACGTCGCACACTCACTGCGGCCCCGTTGTCGGACACAATCTCGGCTCCATGTACTTTCTCGACGAGGAGCAAGTGGGCCGCGTCGGTCAATATGCCGTGCGGCTGCGTGAAACGCTCGTCAAACTGGTCGGAGAGGCCATCGAGCGGCTGGCCCCCTGCTCGCTTAGCTATGGCAACGGGCAGGCGACGTTCGCCGTCAATCGCCGCAACAACAAAGAGCCCGAGGTGCCGGCGCTGCGCGAACAAGGACGGCTGGTTGGCCCGGTCGATTATGACGTGCCGGTCCTGGCGATCCGCGACGCTGAGCGACGGCTCGTGGCGACCGTCTTCGGCTATGCCTGTCATGCAACGGTGCTGGGAGATTATCTCTGGTCGGGCGATTATCCGGGCTTTGCGCAAAAAGCGTTGGAGGAAGCGCATCCCGGCATGACGGCGCTCTTTTTCGCCGGCTGCGGCGCCGATCAAAACCCCCTGCCTCGAAAAGAAGCCAAGTTCGTCGAGCAATATGGACAGCGACTCGCCGCGGCGGTCGATCGCACGCTGGGCGCCGTCATGCGGCCCGTGGCCGGGGGGCTGAAATCAGGCTATCAGGAAATCGAGCTTCCTTTTGACCGGCTGCCGACGCGCGACGACCTGGCGGTTCAGGTCAATTCATCGAACAAGTACGAGGCGCAGCGTGCCCGGCTGCTTTTGGCGCGCATCGACGCCGGCCAACCGCTCAGTCCGACCTATCCTTATCCGGTGCAGTGTTGGCGGCTGGGCGACCTGCGCTGGCTGTCCTTGGGCGGCGAGGTGGTGGTGGATTATTCGTTGCGGCTGAAGGCGGAGCTAGGCCGCGACGCCACTTGGGTTACAGGCTACGCCAACGACGTGATGGCCTACATTCCGTCGCGCCGCGTGCTGAGCGAGGGCGGTTACGAAGGCGGCGGCGCGATGCTTTATTACGGCTTGCCCACGATTTGGGCGCCGGAACTCGAAGAGCTGATCGTGCAGCAGGCGCGCGCGCTGGCTCAAGCGGAATGAAAGGCTATCCGAAAACTCGCCGTGGGGCGGGCCGCCGGCCCGTCCGGAAGCGCAAGACGGCTCGGCGAGCCGCCCCACGGTACGCTACCACTGTCAAATCCGAGTTTTCGGATCGCCTTTGAACGACGACGGTTGCATGTTGCCAACGCTCAGCGGAAATCAGGCCCCAGCGGCGCGACCGGAAACCTTTCGATGGTGACCGTCGGCAAGGCGGTTTGCAGCGCGTCGGCGCCCGCGGGCGTGATGCGGCTGCCGTGAATGTAAAGTTGTGTGAGCTTGGGCAGTGTTTTGCACGCGGCCAATCCCGCATCGGTCACTTGCGTGTTTTGCACGTCAAGACTGGTCAAGTTCGCCAGCCCCTCGATGTGCCGTAGGCCCGCATCGGTGATCGCGGGCGGCAGCGACAGCCGGTCGAGCGCCGGAAACTGCCGCACGACGGCCAGGTCGGCGTCGGTGGCGCGGCTCTTGCGAAGATTGACCATCACCACTTGGCCGTTCTGGCTGCGCGTCTTGCCGCCGAGCTGCTCAATACTGGTTTTGGCCGTTTGTTGTGGCGATGGCGCGCAGCCCGTCACGGCGAACAAGCACGCCAGCCGCACGACGCGCGGAATTGGATACATCATCGTTTTTCTCCAAGTGAAATGCCGCCGATTCTGAATCGCCCCGCTCAGCCATCCATTCTAGTGCCTTGTTCAGACTTAATCTTAGCATCCGACGCGACCGGAGGATGGGCCTCCTGGCCCGTCACGTTCGCTTGGTGACGGGGCTAGGAAGCCCATCCTACCCGGCGGCTGCTGCCGCCGCGCCCCTTGATCTACCGACGTATCTCGCTCAAACTGAATGTATCCGCTAGTTGTTCCCTTCAGTTTGTTTGATAGAGGTTGCTTTCATGGCTGCATCCGCCGCGGCGCCGGACATTCTCAACCGTGAGTTCTTAGAGATTCGGGCCAAGATTCTGGAATTGGCCGCGGCGCTCGATCGGGTCGATCGCGCCGACGGCTCGGTTGCGGCCGATGAACGCTTCAGGCGCATCAAGCGCGGTCTGGCGGCCTTGGCCGAGACGAACGACGGCCGCGCCGAACGCGTGCAGCTCATCTTTTCGCTCCCTTATGAGGAAACCTGGCGACACGATTTTCAACTCGGCCTCCACGAATAGAGCGAAACATGGACTACATCGATCCACACATTCACATGGTTTCGCGCGTCACTGACGATTACGAAACCCTGGCCAAGATGGGTTGTCGCGCCGTCAGCGAGCCGGCCTTTTGGGCCGGTTTCGACCGCGGCAGCGTCGATGGTTTTCGCGATTACTTCCGTCAACTCACCGAATTTGAGCCGAAGCGCGCCAGTTGGTATGGCATTCAGCATTACACCTGGCTCTGCATCAACGCCAAGGAGGCCGAAAACGTCGAGCTTTCGCGCGAAGTCATCGCCATGATTCCCGAGTTTCTCGGCGCGCCGGGCGTGCTCGGCATCGGCGAAATCGGTTTGAACAAGAACACGCGCAACGAGTCGATCGTCTTCCTCGAACACCTGGACCTGGCGGCCAAAACCAACGAGCAGATTCTGATTCACACTCCGCACCTGGAAGACAAATACAAGGGCACGCGGATGATTCTGGACATGCTCCGCGGCGACCGCCGCCTCGACCGCGGCCGCGTGTTGGTCGATCATGTCGAAGAGCATACGATTCGCCCCGTGTTGGAGGCGGGCTTTTGGGCCGGCATGACGCTGTATCCCGTCAGCAAATGCACGCCGCAGCGCGCCTGCGACATGGTGGAAATGTACGGTCCTGAGCGGTTGCTGGTCAATTCGGCTGGCGACTGGGGCCCCTCGAAGCCGACCGCGGTTGCAGATTTCATCTTAGCCATGCGTCTGCGCGGCCATCCCGAATCGTTGATTCGCCGGGTGGTTTACGAAAACCCGCTGACGTTTTTCAGCCAGAGCCGCGGTTTTCGCTTCGCCGGCGCGGCGACCAACCCGTAGGCGTCCCGGTTGCTCACGCCGGCCAACAGTTATGTTCATGCTTCACGGTTTTCAAGCGCGCCGCCTTGACGGCTGGCCATGATCGACGAGGATCTCAACTTGGCATCCACTTTCGCCTGGCTCGATTTTTCCGAACATGAACGTCGCAAGATGCTGGACGTCATCGAGCTGTTTGGTGAGCGTGCCACGCGCGATGAGCTCGGATTGGGCGGCGTGCGCGACGCCTTCGCCGACCTGCTGTTTCCGGGCACCAGCACCATTCAAACCCGCGCGAAATACTTTTTGTTCGTGCCGTGGATTTATCTTTCGCTGGAGGAGAAAATCACCCCTTCCAAAAACGTGGCGCACCGCGCCCGGAAACTGGAATCCGAGCTTATGCGCGCCATCGAGTTGTCCAACGACACCCGCGGTCTGATCGGCAAGCGGGCCAAAGAGAACGTGCGCCGCCTTGCCAGCAGCGTGTATTGGCTGGGGCTCGCCACTTGGGGAATTCGCGCCTTTCCCGGCTCGCAAGATCAGTATCACCGCTCGCTTGATCGGTTTTATCCGCGGCGGCAAGGTCGGCGTTTGTCGCAACGAGAGTTCGACGGTGAATCGCATGAGGAACCCGTTCAAAACTGGCATCCCGGCCTTCCGCCGCCAGCGGCCGGCTTTCCAGAAGGGGCCACATTTGAACTGTCAGCCCCTGAGGCTGAATACCTGCGAGAGCGTGTCTTGGCGTCCTGTTCGCGCTCGTTGTTGGCACACCTTCTTCGGGAGCGTAGGGAACTTCACTTGGCCGAGGACTGCTGGGATTTGGCCGCCAGCGTGCCGCCGGTCTTCGCCGAGCAATTAGAGCACGGGCGAAATTTTTCTGAGATCATGTTGGGCGCCCAATTGCTTTACAACCTGATGCTGGCGGAACTTCGCCTGTGGCCGGAAAAGAACGATGAATATCGTGAATCGTTAAAGGATTGGAGCCATTTGATCGCGGAGCGGCACGCCGACTTCGCGAACTGGAATCGTCAACGGTTTTGGCAAATTGTGCTTGCCGCGAATCCGCATGTGAGCCTGGCGGCCCGGAGCTTCATCAATCGTTGGATTGATCTCGTTTTAAGCGCGAGCAATCCGGCCGAAATTGTTGACGCCGACGGGGCGCGATCCGTCGTGGGCGATCGCGAATACACACTCAAGCGCGGGCAATCGCGTTTGCGAAATCGCCGAGCGCTGGAGTTATGGAACGGCGCGGCCGGTTCGGGGCAGATGGACCTTCGCTGGAACGCCGCTCGCGCGATGCTGTGCGATGTTTTGGACGCTTTAGGGAATAGGAACGATGCTTGAACCTCAAAGTCGAACCTTGTTGCTCGATTCCTTGGCCGCGCCGCCGGAACACCAGCTTGATTGGGCGGTTGGCACAACCTATTCGCTGGACCTGATCGCTCTTTTGGCGGCACCCGTCGCGTTCGCTTTTTCCAATTGCCACGACCGAGTGGGCAAGCCAATCGCGGAGCCGTTGGCACTTTTGAAGGCGACGCGGCAATATGCCGACCGGATTCTGCTGTTTTGCCAAGCGGGGCGGATTCACGTTCCACGCGCCTACCAACCGTTGCTGATGCACTTGGAAGAATCAATCGCCGAGGCGCTCGCGCCGCGCGGCGGAGCGTTCCATCCCAAGGCCTGGTTTCTACGCTACGTGGGGCCGGATCAAAGCGTCATCTACCGCCTTCTTTGCCTGAGTCGGAACATGACCTTCGATCGCTCTTGGGATACGATGCTGGTTCTGGACGGCGCAATCAAATC
>DASVGM010000324.1:0-13617 GCA_036379555.1 Pirellulales bacterium
GCGCTCCGCACGCCAAGGTTCACGCGCGCCTGCATCTTCTGACCCTTTTCCCCAGATAGCCGGAAACGTCGCCCGATGCTGCGTTCTTGCCTTCGCGGCCATTCTCTGCTCCGCGGCGCAAGTCATGGCAAAAACACCCGAGCGGCCCAACATCGTGCTCGTCTTTGCCGACGATCTAGGCTATGGCGACCTCGGTTGTTACGGCGCCAAAGACTATCAAACGCCGAACCTCGACCGCCTTGCCAAAGAGGGCGTGCGGTTTACTGATTTTTACGTGGCGCAGGCCGTTTGCTCGGCGTCGCGGGCGGCACTGCTGACCGGCTGTTATTCCAACCGCGTGGGCATTCTGGGCGCGCTCGGCCCCAGAGATCGGCACGGCATCAACGACAACGAAACCACCTTGGCGGAACTGCTCAAGGGGCGCGGCTATGCGACGGCCATCTATGGCAAGTGGCACCTGGGCCACCACCCGCAATTCTTGCCCACGCGACACGGCTTTGACGAATACTTTGGCCTGCCTTACTCCAACGACATGTGGCCCAAGCACCCCGAAACCAAGGCTTTTCCCGCGCTGCCGCTGATTGAAGGCCGGCAAACGATCGAGCTTAACCCCGACCAGCATCAACTGACCACCTGGTATGCCGAGCATGCAGTCGATTTCATTGAGCGGCATCGCGAGCAGCCGTTCTTTGTATACCTGGCACACAGCATGCCGCACGTGCCGCTGTTTGTCTCCGATAAATTCAGCGGCAAGACTAAACGCGGCCTGTTCGGCGATGTGCTTGAGGAGATCGATTGGTCGGTTGGCCGCATTTTGGAAACGCTTGAGCGGCTCGATCTCGACAAGCGGACGCTGGTTATTTTCGCCTCCGACAACGGCCCTTGGCTCAGCTACGGCGATCACGCCGGGTCGGCCGGCCCCCTGCGAGAGGGCAAAGGCACCTCGTTTGACGGCGGCGTGCGCGAGCCTTGTCTGATGCGCTGGCCTGGCGTCATTCCGCCGGGCACGGTCTGTCGCGAACCGGCAATGACGATCGACATCTTGCCGACTCTTGGCAAATTGGCCGGCGCCACGCTGCCGGCCGATCGCATCATCGACGGCTTGGACATTTGGCCGTTGATGTGCGGCGAGGACGGCGCCCCAAGCCCGCACGACGCGCTTTATTTTTATTGGGGCGGCGAATTGCAGGCCGTCCGCGGCGGACGCTGGAAGCTGCATTTTCCGCATGCGTATCGCACGCTGCCCAACGGCGGCGGCCACGGCGGCACGCCCTCGAAGTACGAGCAACGGCGCATTGCGTTATCGCTGTTCGACCTGCAAACCGATCCTGGCGAAAGCGCCAACGTGGCGGCCGAGCATCCCGACGTTGTCAAGCGGCTGCAAGCGCTGGCCGAGCGCGCCCGCGACGACCTGGGCGACACGGCCGCGCATCGCAAAGGCAAGAACGTCCGTCCCGCCGGACAACTGAAAAGCGAGGGTTGATGCCCACGGAACGTGGCCTGGCCGGCCCGCGGGGTCTGGCAAATCTCATTTTTTCCAGTGCCCCTTGCGGGTCATCCCATTTTGCGAAATAATAAACCCTGTCATTGGCCTTCTTGGCCCATCGCTCCGTAGAGTGCGGGAGAAGAGGGAATAAGCACTTGGGGACGTAGCTCAATTGGTTAGAGTACCGGACTGTCGATCCGGTGGTTGCGGGTTCGAGTCCCGTCGTCCTCGCTTCTCTTTTCTCCCCAAAAACCCGCGTTTTCCGCGGGTTTTTTTATGGTTTCAGCCAACCGGCCATCGGCGCAAGCCGTTACGCCGCCTTCGCCGGGCGAGCCGCGGCGATGCGTTCCAAGACCGCCGCTGGCGATTTTTCAGGCGAAAACATAGCGCTGCGCGGCACAATCACCGTTTGTTCCAGCGCATATTGCCCCGAAACCACGGCGTGCGGAACCGCGTCCGTAAAGACCAGCCAGGCCGAGCCGGGCGGAAAGTGACTATGGTGCTGGCGGCAGTTCGCCTGAAATTCGCTGTTCTCTTTCATCAACTGATGAATGCCGCGCATCGCGTCGTCATACGCCGAACCGCGGTGGTTGAACCCCACGATCCGCGCCGCGCGTTTCCAAAGACTCGCCCGTGGCGATCGCAAAAACAACCGCGCGAAGTCGGCCCCCAGTTCCGCGGCCAAGACGTCGAACGGCTCGCCCGTAATCCAATGCCGCTCGGCCGCTGGATTGATGTTCATGAAAATCCGCAAAATACGGTCGCCGTGCGTGGGTCGCTTGGGAAACGAATCGACGTGAATCAGGTCGTTGCGGGCGTGCAGACGTAACTGCCGGCCTTGTTCTTCCAGCGGGCGAAAGCTGGCGTAATCGAGCCGCCAGCAGGCGCCGTAAGCCGGCAGCAGCCCGGCGGTGTACGCCAGTGATTGCCGGCTGTAATTTCGCAGCGCGGCGTGCAGCCTCTTGGCGTCGGCATGGGCGGCATCAAAGCCGGTGACGCGGTCTTGCCGCGGTCGATAGGCGATGTTTTTGTGCCAGCCGGCCTGCGAAAGCCGTTGCCGCAATAGTACGTCTGTGTCGCCGCCGGAGAGAGCAAAGGGCGACTCGCGAAAATAGAGAATCTTCCCTGCTTCCAGCAGGCGGCAAAGCTCGTCGCCGGCCGCCGGCGCGCGGCCCTGTTCGCCGGCCAAAAACTGCTCCATGTCAACCAAATGGCCTTGCTCGGCCAAATTGCCTCGTGCTTCGCCAGCACTGGTCTTAGACATCGTTACGCCTCCGACGTTGAACGGGCAAAATGCCAGAAACAGCCACCAATATCGGCGTGTCCGCCGAGGAACTTGAGGAAAAAAATATTCACCGTCCGGCCGGTTGCCCGCCGTGCCAAAAAGCCGTACCATGCCACAACCGCCGTGCTTCTCTGCAAAATCGCGACACCTGTCCTCCGCCGATGCCACCGCTCAGGTTCACTGAAGAATTCGCCAAAGTTTACGACGCCGCCGCCGCGCTGGCGAAAAGTTCGGCCGCGCACGCCGTTTTGCTCTTGCTGGAAGGCACGACCGACTGGCAGCAGCTCAAGCAACGCGCGCTCGGCCAACCGGTGATCGTCGCGGCGGATTTGCCCGAGCAATTGGCCGGGGCGGCCGCCGTCGGCCTATTGACGGTGGTGCTCGACATGCCCGAAAGCCCGGTTTATGACAAGCTTTCGCAGGCTCTCTTGGAAGCGGTGGCCGATGAATTCGTGCGTCCGGGCGCGCGTGTGGTGGCGTTGTACAGCGGATTTGAAGCCCGCGCCGTGGATTCCATTAGCGTGATCAATTTGGGCGACCATTTGGGTCGCTTGACCGTTCGCGACCTGCAGCAGCTCGAAACACGGGTGCCGCTCGATACCTTGCAAACGGTGGTGAACCTGGCGTTGGAGGTCGGCCGCGAGGGGCGCGAGGGCAAGCCGGTGGGCACGCTGTTTGTGGTCGGCGATACGGCCAAGGTGCGCCGCATGTGCCGCTCGGCCGGTTTCGACCCGGTGAAGGGCTACAGCCGCAAAGAACGCAATCTCAAATCGGCCCGTGTGCGCGAGGCAATCAAGGAAATCGCCCAGATGGACGGCGCCATTGTCGTGGCCGGCGATGGCACGGTGGAGCTGTCATCGCAATATCTGGACGCGCCGGCGACCAATATTGCCCTGTCAAAGGGGCTGGGCGCTCGCCACTGGGCGGCGGCGGCCATCAGCCGCGCGACCAACGCGGTGGCGGTCGCCGTCAGCGAATCGAACGGGACGGTGCGTATTTTTCAAAACGGCGTGGTGGTCTTGCGAATCGAACCCTTCCGCCGCCCCATGAAATGGCGTGAACTGGAGTACGAGCGTCCCGGCGAATAAACGGACAACAATCATGCCTTACGACTTCATCGCCATTCCCGATGACCAAATACCCCGCGCCGCGGACCCGGCCTTTGAGCACCTGTTGACGACTTACGCCAGTGAGACGAACAAAACGGTCAGCGTCTGGAGGGCCGTGCCGGATCGCGCGCTTGATTTCAAGCCGCATGAAAAGACAAACACGATCCGCGCCATCATGGTTCACCAAATTCTTTCCGAGCGGCGGTTCTTCGCTCAGTTTGTCGGCACGGCCGAACCGCCGGTCGAAGATTTGCTGCCGGCCGGAGATGCTCCGCTGGTGCAAGAATACATCGACAAGTACGTGTGGCTGGCCAAGCGTCGTTTGCCATGGTTTGCCCAGGGCAGCCAGGCGTGGTGGCTGGAGGATGTGCCTTTTTTCGCCGGGCTACGCCGGCAACGCATTTGGGTTTTTTGGCGGCGAGTGCTGCACACGTGCCATCATCGAACTCAGATTCAAAGCTGGTTGCGGCTGGCCGGCGAGCACGTGCCCGCCATCTATGGCCCATCAGGCGATGAGACCTTCAGCGCGGCCGACCCGACCTATTCGCCCGCAGCCGCCGGACGGGGTTGACTACTTGGCCGCCTGCCACGGCGTCTGGCCGCCAAGCTGTACGCGCAGGCGCAGACGGGCGGCAAGCTCCATGAACGTCCGCCGCTCTCTCTGAGCAAGATTGACGGCCTCCAGCGGATCGTTGGCCAGATTGTAAAGCTCCAGCGGCGCGAAGGGGCTGTCTTGCACCAGTTTCCAATCGCCGCGCCGCAACGCTTCAATCGTCTTGCCGCCATAAGCGATGCCGCCCTCGCGACGCACAAAGTAAACTTCCCGCTCGGCGGCGCTCGGCTTCTCACCAAACAACTGCGGCAAAAAACTCACGCCATCAAGTCCATCGGGGGGCGGCGCCCCGGCCGCCGCCAGCACCGTGGGAAAAATATCCATCGTCAAGGCCAGTTGCGCCGTATGCGTGCTCGGCGAAATGCGTCCCGGCCAGCGGGCGGCCAGCGGCACGCGCAGGCCTCCTTCATACATGTGGGTCTTGCCGCTGCGCCAGGGGCCGTTGTTCGCGCCGTCGTCCAACAGGCCGCCGTTGTCAGACGTGAAAATGACCAGCGTATTCTTGGCCAGCCCCGTTTCATCAAGCAGCGTAAGAACGCGGCCGACGCCATGATCGAGGTGCTCGATCAACGCCACCAGCTTGGCGCGCTTGTCGGGCAGGCTCGGCTCGCGGCGGCGAACTTTTTCGAGCCATTCGTCCGGCGGCTGCAGCGGTCCATGCGGCGCATTGTAGGCCAAATAAAGAAAGAAGGGCCGTTCGTCTTGCGCGGCGGCGCGCGCGGCCAGATAGTCGCAGGCCCAGTCGGTGAAAATATCGGTGGCATGCCCCGCGGGCGAAACGGTTTCCGTATTTCGCCGCATGAAGTTGTGGCCGTGGCGCAGATGACTGCGGTAGTTGTCCATCATGTCGCCCAGAAAACCGTGGAAAAAATCAAAGCCGCGGTCGTTCGGACGGTTTGGCGATTCATAACCCAGGTGCCATTTGCCCACAATCGCCGTTTGGTAGCCGGCCGCCTTTAAGAGTTCCGGAAGAAAGACCGCGTCTTTCGCCAGATAACCCCACGAATCTTCCGGTTGGTCGCGAATGACGCCCGGCACGCCGACGCGATCGGGGTAACGTCCGGTGAGCAGCGCGGCGCGCGTGGGCGAACAAACACAACTGTTGGCGAAAAAATGATCGCAGGCGATTCCCTCGTGAAACAAACGGTCGATGTGCGGCGTGCGCAGATCATCGGTTCCAAACGCCGAATAGTCGCCCCGGCCCAGGTCGTCGGTCAGAATCACGATCACGTTGGGCCGGTCGGCCGCGTGAACCGCGCCGACAAGCAAGGCGAGAGCGAGTAACATGTATTGGTTCACCGGGAGCTGGAGTTTCGACCCGCGGCAGTTCGCTACACGGGGGAACAGGGCGTCTATCATCGTAGCGCCAGCGACGCCATCAGGCAACCGCCCGGACGGTCGCCATGCCTTTCCCTGGTTCGCGCGTTCACTGCCTCCTTGCCGAACGCGGCCGCGATCAATAAAGTATCGTGTGGCTAACGTGCTTTACGGCGCGACGAATTTGAAAGGACTTCATCATGCATCGCTGGGTTGAGATCGCTTTTGACTGCCTGCCGCTGCGCTCAATCGGCCGGCTCGACGTTCCGATCGACGCTTCGCCCAAGTACCGCGCGCGCTGCGAACGCGTTCTGAAGGCCATTGAGACGCATGGCTCGCACAATACCTACTATCTTTATAACGCCCATTGCACCTTTCACCTCTCCAACCGCGCCGAACTAGGCACGCTCGAATTCCGCTTTGAGGGAACGGCACTGACCGACGCCGGCGATCAAGGCACCGAGCGTTGTCATTTGGAGGTGGAATTGGCGCGCGAAACTTGCGATTGGCTCACCGAACCGATCGTGCAATGGTTTATTGAAACCGTGCCCCGTAGCGTGGCGGTCGAGTTCGACCGCTATATCGCCGCCGGCGACCTCGAACAGACTTTGCGCCGTATCGAACGCTTACAGGCCGAAACCGAAGGCCGCGGCGGCTTTGTCGGCATGTATTTGTAACGGCGGGCATTGGCCGGCCGGCGCGCGGTGCGTTATGCTAAGAACTTATGACGGCAACCAAACGCTCCGCGAAAAACCCGTTCTACGTGCTGCTCGTTATCCTGGGCGTGGCCTTCGTGCTGACAGCCTGCGCCTATAGCGTCATGGCGCTCAAAGCGACGCGGCAGGCAAACCCGCGGGAATCCGGCGGCGGCGCCGCGCTGTTGGAGTTTCTCAATCGGCATGGCGACGCCCTGATGGGCGGCGAACTGGCGCTGCTCGCCGTCGCCACGGTCGGCGCCATTTCCACCGATCGCTACTGGATGCGGCGCGCTTATGAGGCGCATCAGGCCAGCCAAGCCGCGCAGTCCACACAAGAGAACTCCGATACGCGCGCGACATGAGCCAAACTTCCGCCGAAACGCTGATCGCCGAACTGCGCGAAACGATCCGCCACCACGAGCGGAAGTATTATGTTGAGGCGGCTCCTGAAATCAGCGATCTGGAATTTGATCGGTTGCTGGCCCGGCTCAAAGAGCTTGAGGCGCAACATCCTGAGTTGATCGTGCCCGACAGCCCGACGCAGCGCGTCGGCGAACAGCCGGTGGAGGGTCTTACGCAGGTGGAGCATCGCGTGCCGATGCTTTCCATCGAAAACACCTATAGTCTGGCCGAGGCGCGGGAGTTCGCCGCGCGGGCCGCGAAGAAATTGTCCGGCGAGCCGATCGAATGGGTCGTCGAACTGAAGGTCGACGGCGTCGCGCTGGCGCTGGTTTATGAAAACGGCCTGCTGTCGCGCGGCGTCACGCGTGGCAACGGCCGAGTGGGCGACGACGTGACCCACAACGTGCGCACCATCGGCGATGTTCCGCTGCGATTGGCCTGCGACGCGCCGCCGCCGCTGTTGGAAGTGCGCGGAGAGGTATACATGACCAACTCCGACCTTGTGAAGCTCAACCAGGAGCAGGCCAAGAAGGGCGAACCGCCCTACGCCAATTCGCGCAACGTCACCGCCGGCAGCATCCGTTTGCTCGATCCGCGCATTTGCGCCAAACGGCGGCTGCGTTTTTTTTGTCACAGCGTCGGCGATGTCGCAGACGTCGCTGCCCGCAGCCATACCGAGTTTCTGACGCTCTTGCGCGGTTACGGTTTGCCGATGACGCCCTACGCGCAGTGTTTCGACTCCATCGACATGGCGCTAGCGCATTGTGAGTCGCTCATCGAGCGCTTGCACGAGCTTGATTTTGAAATCGATGGGCTGGTGCTCAAGGTCAATCGCTTTGAGCAACGCGAGCGGCTGGGCAGCACCAGTAAAAGCCCGCGCTGGGTGGTGGCGTATAAGTTTGAGAAATACGAAGCGACGACACGCCTGAACGATATCCGCGTGCAAGTGGGCAAGACGGGTGCCATCACGCCGGTGGCTGATTTGGCGCCGGTGGAACTGGCGGGCACGGTGGTGAGCCGCGCCAGCCTGCACAATGCCGACGAAATCGAACGCAAAGACGTGCGCATCGGCGACGTGGTGGTGGTGGAGAAAGCCGGAAAAATCATTCCGCACATCGTGCGTGTCGAAAAGCACCTGCGCGACGGACACCTGCGCCAGTTTCATTTTCCCAAGACTTGTCCAGAGTGCGGCGCCGGGCTGCTGAAGGACGAAGGCGGGGTTTACATCCGTTGCCCCAACCCCGCCTGCCCCGCGCAGCTCAAGGAACGGCTGCGTTACTTCGCCGGCCGCAACGCGATGGACATCGAGGGTTTGGGCGATAAGCTGGTCGATCAACTTGTGGCGGACGGGTTGGTCAAAGGCTACGGCGATCTGTATCGCCTGACACAGGATGAGTTGCTCAAGCTGGAACGCATGGGCAAGCGCTCGTCGGAAAAACTGCTGGCAGGCATCGCCACCAGCAAAGGCCGCGGGCTGGCGCGTCTGCTGAACGCCTTGGCCATTCGGCACGTCGGCGTGCGCTTGGCGACCGTCTTGGCCGATCATTTCGGTTCCATCGAAGCGCTGCAGGCCGCCAGCGAAGAAGAGCTCTCCCAAGTGCCGGAAGTGGGCGAGGTGATCGCCCAAAGCGTTTATCTGTACTTGCACGGCGACTACGGCGTGGCGACGCTACGCGAACTGAACGAATTGGGCCTGAGCATGGAAGCGCCGCGTCTGCCCAAGCCGCCCGGCGGCGCCGGCAAACTGGCGGGCAAGACGTTGGTCGTCACCGGCACGTTGGTGAAGTACACGCGCGACGAGATCGCGGAATTGATCGCCCGGCATGGCGGCCGGGCGGCGTCGAGTGTCTCGAAGAACACCGATTACGTCGTGGCCGGCGAAAAGGCCGGCAGCAAGCTGGACAAGGCCCAAGCGCTGGGCGTGCGAGTTCTCAGCGAAGCGGAATTCGAGAGATTGCTGGTGGAGGCGTAGCCGGGCAAGGCGTCATCCAGCCCCCCCCCGAACCTCAGCCGTCCTAAATACCCGACTTAATGTGCAAAATATCGCCGTCGCGCACCACGTAGTCTTTAGGCTCTTGGCGCACCAGGTGGGCGGCCTTCACTTCGCGCTCGCTGCCCAGACGCACCAGGTCGTCCACCTGCATCGTCTCGGCGCGAATGAAACCGCGGGCCAGGTCGCTGTGGACGGCGTCGGCCGCTTCTAGCGCCGTGCCTCCCTGGCGCAACATCCACGTGCGCACCTCTTTTTCACCGGCGGTGAAATAAAGCATTTGTCCCGAGGCGTCGAGAATGGCCCGTAAGACTTCGTCGCGGCGCGAGCCGGTCAGGCCCAACTCCGCTTCAAACTCGGCGCGGTCGGCCGGCTCCATGCGTTCCAACTCGCGCTCCAGGCCGACGCGCACGGAGAGCATGCGCGGCTCGTCGGCCGTCGCCGGGCAATCGAAACGCGCGGTTTCGTCGTCATCGGCCGTGTTGACGATCACCAGCATCGGCTTTTCCCACATCAGCCGAAAACTGCGCGTGGCACGGGAGTCTTCCTCGCTCATTTTATCGGAGGTCAGCGGAGTGCCGGCCTCCAGCGCCGCCAACACGCGCTCCAAGGCCGCCAGCTCGGCCAACTCTTGGTCGCGATTGGGACGCGGTTTTTTGACGCTCTCTCGCAGCCGCTCGACGCGGCCGGTCACGATCTCCAAGTCGGCCAGCAGCAAATCCTCGCGAAAACTCGCCAGATCAGTCAACGGATCGCTGCCGCCGAAGGCCGCCACCACCAGCACCAGGCAGCCGGCTTCGCGAATGATCGCCAGCCTCGCGGCGTTGCCTTCGTGCGTGCGGCTCAGGCCCGGCGTATCGACCAACTCCAGCGACGCGAGCGTCACCTTTTTGGGGTGATAAATATCGCAGAGCAACTTGACGCGCGGCTCGGGCACGGCCGCCATCGCGCTTTGGCCGGTATGGGCCGCAGCGAGATCGGCCGCCACACCGGTCAACCACTCAAAAAGCGTCGTTTTGCCCGAACCTTGATAACCTACCAGGCCAATTTTCATATTTAGCGATCAAACCAACGCTTGAGGGCATGCAGCGTGGCGGCGCGGCCGGCCTGTGGGATGGAGGTGGTGTTCGGCACGTCCTTGGGGCAAATTACCGTGCAGTTCTGCGCGTTGCCGCACATTTGCAGTCCGCCCTCGGAGGTCAACGCGTCGATCCGTTCGCCCGCGTTCATCGCGCCGGTGGGGTGCCTGTTGAACAGCATCACCTGGCTGATGGCGTGGGCGCCGATGAAATGACGATCGTATTCCGCGTTGCGGCGGGCGAGGTACTCACCATCGGTCTCGCCCTCACGCCGCTCCACGTCGATTTTCAGGTATTGCGGGCAGGCCTCCAGGCAACAGCCGCAGCTCATGCACTGACTTAACGGGTAAGCGCGCTGCTGCTCTTCGGGCGATTGGCGCGGCCCCGGCCCCATGTCGTGATAACCATCGACCGGAATCCAAGTTTTCAGTTTTTCCAGGGCGCGGAAGAGCCGCGAGCGATCGACCACCAGGTCGCGAATGACCGGAAACTTGGTCATCGGCCGCAGTTCGATCTCACCGGACTGGTCAGCCAGCAAGCGATCAACCAACGCGGTGCAAGCCTGCCGCACGTGGCCGTTGATGAGCATGGTGCAGGCGCCGCAAACCTCTTCCAGGCAGTTGCAGTCCCAGGCCACCGGGGCGACCGCTTTGCCATCGGCGGTGTGCGCCTTGGCGGCAATGCGTTGCAGCACACTGATGACATTCATGTCGTTTTCGCGCGCCACGGTATGGCGTTCCCAATAGCTCGCTTCGCCGGGCGCGTTTTGCCGCAGCACGCGGACGGAAAAGGTCGTCGGCCCGGCCGAGTGACCATTGTGTCCGTGGCTGGCCTGATTTGTGGTGGAAATAGCGTGATCCATAGTCAGATTAATCGTCACAGTAATTGTTTGAACTCGTCATTCGTCATCCCCGCATCTCGCACGATGTTGCCCATTGTGATCGCATGCACCGGGTTCTGGCGTGGAATACTGAGTACTCTCGCCCCATCGGTCATCACGACATGTTTACCTTGGCGTGCGATGCGAAATCCGGCCTTTTCCAATGCACGAATGGCGTGAAGGTGGTTAATGCCCGGCAATTTGGGCATTCCTACACCTCCACCTCAAGTGGCTTGGCGCTGCCCGATTGAGCCATATCCCACACCACATCCAGATACTCCCGTATCGCGTCGGCGATGTTCGCCAGCGCCTCCGCCTCGGTTCCGCCCTGAGAATGGCATCCCGGCAAACCCGGCACAGACACGGCGAAACCTTCGTCCGATTCTTCGATTAGCACTGTATATTTCACAGGTATTGAATTTGAGTTACTGGACTGCGGCGATTCTGTTTTGTCTTTTGTCGTGGTGGTAGGCCAATACTGCTTCGCAACCCAATTGTCGCGATGCGCGGTGCTTTATGCAATATCCCAGTGCGCGGTTCTTCGGCCACACTCAGGGCAACGGAATACGTAGATACCCGTCAAGTCATGGAGCCGATCTTCCCATAATCCGGGAACAACATCTTGTACGATTTCATTAAATAAGACCTCTCCTTGGCCGCTTGCGGATTCAGCGGTAAAACGATCGCGTGACCACCGACCGATAAAAATCATCGGGCACCGACAACAGAACTGCCACCGCTCACCTTGAAGTGACGAGTAGGTTGGTGTTCGAAGCAGATCAAACAATATTTCTTGTGGCAACTTGGCCTGAAGCCAGCCATCCTCATCTTCGACGAGCTCGAAGTCGCATTGATTCCTGCTAGGCACGCCGTGTGTGAGACCTGCATAAGCCTGCTCCCAGGAAATCATTCCATAGGATGTGTCCTGCGTTATCGCGGCCTTACCAGATCGCAGGCACTTATGGCAGGCCACGATTTCGTCGTCGTGTTGCAGAAAGCTTGGAAATGGAATGGGCATATCGCACTGCCGGCAGGGTGTTTCCTCTCGATCATCAGCGTCCAGGCCATTTTCCGAGTCACAATTCGGGCATTGGACCATCACTGCGCAACCGATACCGAGATCAAAGCAGTGGTTTTCTGCACCGCACAGCGAGCATCGCCGAACGCCGACATATCCAGAGGCATCGTTCGTGTCCGCTTCAAATAGGGGGAACGGGATTTCAAGTTGCGAGAACGTCATCACTACGTCATATCTCTACGGCGAACACCCGCGCTCCGAACTCGTGCATCCCGATTGACAATCCATCGGTTCGCTACGGAACGCCACAGAGGGCGTTCCCTACAGATGCATTCGCGGAGCTATCCGTTGCTCCCCTTGCCTCCTTGTCGTCTCTTACGAAGCCGCCAGGGCCTCCGGCTTCACCGCCGCCCCGTTTCCATCGGCGCCGGCCTGCGGCTGGCGACCGCTTTGGCGTTGTTTCCAAACCTCTTCAATAATCTCGCCCCCTACCAAGCCATACAAACGCGGGCGAGGCGGAAGCAACGAAGTATCGACTTCTTCATAGGTCAGTTCAGGCTCGCCGTCTTTACATGTGGCGATGGTGGACTTCAGCCATTTCTTTGTGTTCGCTTCAAACTGGTCGCACCAGGCTTCGGCCTCGCGGCGATGCTCGGCCGGCGAAGTGGCGTTTAGGCCGGGCAAGGCGAACTCCGGCTTAAAATGGGCGCCGCGGCATTCGTCACGCTGTAAGGCCCCCTTCAAGATCGCCTTGGCCAGCGGGAACATGTCGCGCAGCGCCTTGGTGAAAACCACATTTTGGTTGGTCCAGTTGCCGGTGTCGGACAGCGAGCAACGCTGCGCCCGTTCGGCCAATTCGCTCACCTGCCCCAACGCTTCGCGCAACACGTTGTTGTGCCGCACCACCGTGCTGGCGCGCGTCATGATCTGGCCAAGTTCCTGATGAATCAGGTACGGATTCTCGCCGCCGCTGGAGTGTTTGAGCAACCGATCGTGCTCGCGCTGTTGCTGGTTGCGGGCGTTCTCATACAGACTGGCGGGGTGATCGGCGGCCGATTTGCCCGACAGCGACTTGAGCAGATTCTGCACGCCGGGGGCGATCATCAGCCCGCTAAAGATGCAGCTCAAGAGCGAGTTCGCCCCCAGCCGATTGGCGCCGTGATACTGATAATCGCATTCGCCCAGGGCATACAGGCCCGGAATGTTCGTGACCTGGTTGCGCGGTGAACCGATCTTCAATCCACCGGATGCGGTGCGCTCATAGTCAACCCACAAGCCGCCCATTGAGTAATGCACGGCGGGGAAAATCTTCATTGGCACGTCGCGTGGATCGACACCCTGGAATTTCTCATAGATTTCCAAAATGCCGGCCAGCTTTTGGTCGAGCATGGCGCGCGGCAGGTGCGTCAGGTCGAGATAGACGCACATCCGGTCGTGCTCAACGCTCAGCCCTTCAACCGTGCAGACATTGAAGATTTCGCGCGTGGCGATGTCGCGCGGCACCAAGTTGCCGTATTTGGGATAACGCTCTTCGAGGAAGTAGTAGCGCTCGGCTTCGGGGATTTGCCGCGGATCGCGAGTGTCTTGCGGCTTGCGCGGCACCCACACGCGGCCACCTTCGCCACGGGCACTTTCGCTCATCAGCCGCAGCTTGTCCGCACCGGGCACAGCCGTCGGATGGACCTGAATAAACTCGGGATTGCCGTACTTAGCACCAGCCCGAAAGCAGCGGCTGGCGGC
>DASVGM010000325.1:0-3330 GCA_036379555.1 Pirellulales bacterium
AAAAGCGCCTGGCGTTGATCGACAAGCTGCTCGCCTCGCCCGACTACGCGCGGCGCATGGCCGAATTGTTCCATGTGATGCTGATGGAACGGCTGGGCGACAACGGACCTTGGAAGCAATACCTGGAAAGCTCTTTCGCGGCCAATAAACCGTGGCAGGAAATGGCCCGTGAAATTCTGCGGGCCGATCCGGCCGACGAGGCCAACCGCGGCGCGGCGTTCTTCTACGCCAAGCGGCTCGACCATTACGGCCAAAACCCGGTCGATTATCCCGGCCTGACGCGCGACGTGGGCCGGCTCTTTTTGGGTGTCGATCTGCGCTGCGCCCAATGCCACGATCATTTATATATTGACGATTACAAGCAAGCGGATTTTCAAGGTCTGTTCGCCTTCTTCGAGAATACGTATCTCAACGATTTGGCCGCGCCGACGGTGGGCGAGAAACCGACCACGCAAAAAGTCGCCTTCATGTCGGTCTTTACCAAGATCGAGCAGCAGACGGCGCCGCGTCTGCCCGGCGGCACCGAACTAACCATTCCACCGCTGGCCAAGGGCGAAGAGTTTCTGCAACCGCCCGACAAGAAAACCAAATCGCCCGGCACGCTCAAGTTCAGTCCGCTGGCGGCGTTGGCCGAGCAGCTTCCACGAGCCGACGATCGCCTGTTCACGCGAAACATCGTCAATCGGCTCTGGTTTGTCATGTTCGGGCGCGGGTTGGTTCATCCGCTCGATCTGCATCACAGCGGCAATCCGCCCTCGCACCCCGAACTGCTCGAATTACTCGCCGCGGAATTCGCGGCGCACGGCTTTGATATGAAATGGTTGCTGCGCGAGTTGGCCCTGAGCCAGGCATATCAACGCTCCGGCTTGTTGCCCACGGGCGAGGCGGCGCCGCCGGAATTGTTTCTGTCCGCATTGGAAAAGCGTTTGTCGGCCGAGCAACTCGCCCGCGGCATGCTTGAGGCGACCGGCGAGCGGTCGCGTCTGGAAGCGGCCGAGGGGGGCAAACCACTGGTCGAATTGCAAGCGAAGTTCGTCAAGGCGTTCGCCAACGCGCCGCGCGAAGCCGAAGACGCCTTCAGTCCTTCGCTGGCCTCGGCTTTGTTCACGCTGCACGACGCGTCCGTACTCGACTTGCTGACGGCCAAGCCCGGCAACTTGGCCGATCGGCTCGGTAAAGCGGCGGATGGCAATTCGCTAGCCGATGAGTTGTATCTGGCGGTGTTGTCGCGCATGCCCAGCGAGGTGGAACGAGCGGAGGTAGGCGATTATTTGGCAAAGCACGCGGATCGTCGTCCGGCCGCCATCGAGCAGCTTATCTGGTCGCTGTTGGCCTCGACGGAGTTTCTGGTGAATCATTGAAAGCGGTGAAGGAATGACGGACTTGAATCGTTCGCTCTGCACGCCCCGCGAACATCGCGTTTCGCGCCGGCAGTGGTTGACCGGTGCCGCGGGCTTGGGCGCGGCGGGCTTGGGTTTGTCCGCCGGCTTGCAACCGGCCTTGGCCACCGAGTTGGAAAAAAACGACAAGCAGGTGCTTTTCATCTGGCTCGACGGCGGCATGAGCCAACTTGAAAGTTGGGATCCAAAGCCATGCACGCAATTTGGCGGACCCTTCCGCGCCATCGCCACCTCGGTGCCGGGCACGCACGTCAGCGAGTTGTTGCCGCGCACCGCGCGGCAAATGCATCACCTGGCCGTCATCCGCAGCCTGCACACGCAATATGAAGATCATTCCTCCGGCGTGGGACACATTCAACGCGGCGATCCTAAGAACCGCGGCGTTGTCTATCCCTTTCTTGGATCGGCCGTGGCCAAATGTCTGGGGCCGGGCAGCAGCGGCTTGCCGGCCTATATTTCGGTCAAGCCCGGCAACGGCGGATTCCTGACGGGCGACGCCGGCTTTCTTGGCCCGAACTATGGGGCGGTGGCCTTGGGCGATGGCAAACCACCGGAGAATCTTGTGCGACCGGCGGCCCTCAACACCGCTGACGACGACCAGCGCAACCAGTTGCGCATCAACCTCAATCGCCGCTATGCCGCCGGCCGCCGGCCGGAAGCAAGCCAGGCCAACGAGCATGTGTTTGAAATGGCGGCCCAGCTCAAGCAGCGGCTCGATCTGTTCGATTCGTCCAAGTTGGCGGCGGCTGACGTCGAGCGCTATGGCACGCACGACCTGGGCCGGCATACGCTCGTCGCCCGACGCATGCTGGAAGCGGGCGTACGGTTCGTGAAGGTCACGTCTTATGGCTGGGACACGCACGGCGACAATTTCAATGGGCATTTGAGCCTGGTGCCCAAATTCGATCAGGCGTTCGCGGCGATTGTCGCAGACCTCGCCGAGCGCGGCATGCTCGATCGCGTGTTGGTCATTGCCATGTCGGAGTTTGGCCGCACGCCGCGCATCAACGGGCATATCGGCCGCGATCATTGGCCGGCGGCCTGGTCGCTGGCGATGGCCGGCTGCGGCATTCGGCGCGGCGTGGTGGTGGGCAAAACAAACGACAAAGGCACCTTTGTGGCAGACGAAGAACATGACATTGGCCATCTGTTTCACACCTGGTTTCAGGCGCTCGGCATCGACTCAGTGACAACCGAGTACGACAATCAAGGTCAACCGCTGCCGATCGCTCACGAAGGATGTCAGGCGGTGAAGGAGCTATTAGCGTGAACGATCCCAATGAACTGCTGAAACGCCACCAGCCAAAACAGGTCAAAGTCGTCAATCTTGACCGGCAAATGACGTCGCTGCGTTATAGCCCCTGCGGCAAGTTTTTGGCCGCCGGCGGCTACGATGGCACGCTGCGCCGCTTTGACGCCACCAATGAAGAATTGCCGGCATTGGCCCCGCTCGCCGGTCATTCCGGTTGGGTAACAGCAGTGGCGTTTCATCCCGATGGCCGGCGGTTGTTTTCGGTCGATAGTTGGGGGCGATTGAGCGCCTGGGCCTACAGCGAGGCCGCGCCGCCGCTTTGGTCGGTCGAGCAAGCGCACAACGGTTGGATTCGCGGCATGGCGCTCAGCGCCGATGGCGCCACGCTGGCAACCTGCGGCGCGGACCAGCGCGTTTGCCTGCGGTCGCCCGACGACGGTTCGTTGCGGCGCGAGTTGCCGGCCGGCGACGATGTTTATTCGCTGGCTTTTCATCCGCAAGGGGCGCTCGTTTCCGGCGATCTGCACGGAACGATCAAACAGTGGTACGTCGCCAACGGGGCGTGGGTGCGCGCGTTCGAGGCGCGCTCGATGTATCTGTACGATCGCATTCAGGATGTGGGCGGCGTGCGCGTGCTGGCCTTCGATCGGGCCGGTACAACGCTTGTCGCCGGCGGCT
>DASVGM010000326.1:0-5677 GCA_036379555.1 Pirellulales bacterium
GATGCAAAGGCAGGCTTACGAGTATAACGACCGCCGAGCGGAAATTACACTATGACCTGTGTAAAAAACAGCTATCACCCGCGCCGCTTCGCCACCAGGCGATAACCCTGCGCCCGCACGACCAGCAGCGAGGCGATCACCGTGGCCGGCGTCAGCAGCGACGCCAATACCCAGCCCGGCGCCAACCACCAGGCAAGAGCGGCGCTGCCGCTAATTATTGCGTTAAGGACTCCCAACAGTCCGGCCACCATCATCACCACGGCCATGCGCCAACGAATGCGGCCGCTGCCCAGGGCGGCCCAAACCGCGCACAAGACGTCGATCAGCAGGCAGGCAAGCATCAAAACAGTTGCGGCCCCGACGCGCCAATCGTTGCTTTCCGCGGGGCGGGCGGCACGCGCTAGGCCCAGTAACAGCGCCGCGACGGTCGTGATGACGAGAAGGCTGAAAATCGAGTACTGCATTTTCCCCGGCGCGTAATCCTCGTCTTCTGTCATCAATCGCAATTCGCTGAACCAGCGCCGAACCACCAGAAACGCCGCGGCGGCCAGCCCAATCATCACGAACACGCCCAGCAGATTCTGGCAAAGCTCGCTGAAATAGCCGCCCAACGACGCCTCCGACGGATCCCGTAATTGCAAACCAAGTGGGGGCCAGATCGCCAGATAAGCGCCTGCCAGCAGCGCCGTGATGAGGCGCCAAGTGAACCGGCTCAGCCCCAGCGCGGCCCAAATGCCGAGCAGCATCGACTGACCGATGGTAATTGAAGCCAGTGCCCACATGAGCGGCAGAATGCGGATATCAGCCGGCAGCAAGCAATAAGCCACCGGCGCACAAGCCAGCAACATGTTCGCCGCCACGAGCCAGCGCCATACAAATCGTCCGTTTACACGCATGGGCTAGTCGTTCAATCTTGATACGCGGAAATCTTTGGCCTTTTTATACCGCATACGGGCAGCAATGAGACAATCGGCGCCACCGGAGGATGGGCCTCATGGCCCGTCACCAGCCAGGATTTTCATCCTGACCGGCGTAAAATGCGATACGTTATACTTCACGCGGCCGCGATTGAGACGTCTGTAGGGAACGCCCTCCGTGGCGTTCCGTGAACTGGTGGCGACGTCGTTTCGTAGCGCCCGGAACGCCACGGAGGGCGTTCCCTACAGAGACCGTAATTGCGACGACCATGTCTCATTCGTGGCCGCGTGAAGTATAACGTGACGGGCCAGGAGGCCCATCCTCCAGTCGCGTCGAACGTGAAGATTAAGTCTGGAACAAGGCCGGCAGCCCTCGGCGACCGCCGGAACGCGCCGTCAATCCTCGCGGCCGGAGAGAAGGTCGCTCCGCGACGAATGAAAGCGGCGATGAATCGCCGCACTCCAAGACAGCCGCTTTCGTCTGAATGGCAACATTATAACCATTCCGCCGCCGGCGCCGGGCGCCCATCTTCTCCAACCTGTGTCGCTTGCGGGCGATTCTCGCCAAGCTGGTGTGGTTTCGCGGCGTCGCCCTGACTATAATCCCCGCCCCATTCCGGCAAAACGAATTTGCCGTTTCCACCCTTTTTCTTCACTTCTTGGGCCACCGAGATGGTCGGACTAATCCGTCCGAGTGCATCGGGGCGACCGTGGGCTGGCACGTTGGCAGCGGTCGCGCGGTGGGCGCTTGCGCTGTTGGTTGGCTGCGGCGCCGCGGCGGCGGCCGAGGAGGTCGCCGAGGAAGCGACCGAGATGGACCCGCCGCCGGGCATCAGGCTGCGCGTCGAGTGGGGCCGCGGCACCACGCGGCGCTGGCAGGGTACGATCGCCGTCAGCGCGGGCGAAATCCAGCGGTTTACGCCGCTGGGCATCGAAGCCGACGCCGCGGCCTCCATGTGGATCGACAACGGCCGCCTGGTGGTGAATCAACCGAGCAAACGCCCCTACGAAGGGTGCGATCTGGACATCGCCGCGCCGCTCGATGCCTCACTCTTGATCTCCTTGTCGGCGACGGATGTCCCGGCTGGCGACACCGACATTGAGATACCGTTGGCTCTCATATTCAATCGGACGCATTCGGTGCGCCGCGAGCTTGACGAACATAAGAATATTTTACAAATCCAGCGATCGCCCGGCGACCGGTTGCGCGTGGAGTGCGAAAACGAGGCGTTTCTGTTTCAACCCGGCGACGCACTGGAATTTCGCGTCACGCCCAATTATCTCAGCGAGGCGGCCAACATGCGCGTTCGCGTGCAGGCCCGGCTGCTGGGCGCCGCGAGCAAGACCGACGCCTGGCAGCGCGAGGAAATCGTCCAACTTGATGAGCAAGGCTCGGCGCAGGGCATCGCTTTTGCGCTCACGGCGCCCGAGCGTGAAGGCGTTTACGATCTTGAACTGCAAGTCAGTCGGCAGCGGCTGGGGCTTTGGCAGCCGCTGTCGGGCGGGCGACGGGTGCAATTCCTCGTGTTAAGCCACGATCCGCGCTTGCCCGACAGCACCACCGAAATGCCGACCGAAACGGTTCTCGAAATCGATCCGGCCAAACCAAGCTGGTGGCAGCGGTTGCCGAACATTCCCATGTTGCAGTCGCTGCGCAAGCCGTTGGGCAGCGGCGACATGACGGTGCGGCATACCGACCTGGGAGAGCTTGTCGAACTCGGCGCCGACTCGCTGAATCCCGGTTGGGAAGCCTACCCCCTGCCAATCCAAAAGCCGGGCGAAGTGCATATCGTGGAGATTCAATATCCTAGCGACGCTCCGCAATCGCTGGGCATCAGCATCGTGGAACCGAACCAGGCCGGCGTGCTCAGCCCGATCGGGCTTGATTCGGGAGTCTACGTCACCGAAGACGGCGAGCATCCGGAAGGAAAGCTGTCGGTGCATCGGTTGGTCTTCTGGCCGCGCACGCAAACGCCGCTGCTGCGGTTGGACGGCGCGCACGTGCGGTACGGAAAAATTCGCGTGCTCGGTCCACGGCACGCCAGCGTGACCGCCATCATGCAACGCGACGATTGGCACATTCACACCATGCTGCCGCGGCGTTTTCCCGCCGGGCGAGCGCCCAACGGCCGCCTGCTGGCGGGTTTTTATGACCGGCCTTTGTTTGGCGAAAACTTTGGGGCGGAAAAATCGTTCGATCCGGCGCGCAGGTTCTATCTCCACGACTGGCAGACGTTTTATCAGGGCGGAACCCGCCTGGTGCAATACCTGCACTACATGGGTCACAACGGCCTCATGCTCAACGTGTTGGCCGACGGCAGCGCTTTGTATCCCAGCGACCTGGTGCTGCCCACGCCGCGTTATGACACGGGCGTCTATTTCACTTCCGGCCAAGACGCCCGCCGCAAAGACGTGGTGGAGATGCTGCTGCGGCTCTTCGACCGCGAAGCGTTGACACTCATTCCGACGCTCGATTTCTCCACGCCGTTGCCGGCCCTGGAGGCCATTCGCCGGGGCGATGAAAACGCCGGCATTGAGCTGATCGGCGGCGATGGCAAGCCTTGGCTCAAGCGGCATCCGCCGCAGCAACAGCTTGCCCCGTATTACAATCCGCTCGACGAGCGCGTGCAGGCGGCCATGATTGACGTGGCCCGTGAATTCGCGCGGCGTTATCAGCACCACCGCTCGCTCGGCGGCATCGCCCTGCAACTCAACGCCAATGGCTACGCGCAACTGCCGGGCGCCGATTGTGGATTTGACGCCCGCACGCTGGAACGCTTTCAGGCCGCGACGAACGTGCGGTTGCCCGATGGTGATGGATCGTTCGCCGGCCGGATCGCTCCCTTGCTGGCCGAGGAGCGGCCCAAGTGGCTGGCCTGGCGCGCGGAGCGCATGGCCGAGTTTTATCGCCAGATGCAGACGGAAATAGCGGCCGAGCACCCCGAATTGAAGCTCTACCTGGCAGGCTCCGGGTTGTTCGATCGGCCGGAGTTGGCCCGCGAGTTGCGGCCGGTGTTGGCTCGCGTCAGCACGAAAAACGAGGAAGCGTTGGCCGGCGTGGGCATCGATCCCAAGCTGTTTGCCGGCGACGAGCAGGTGGTGCTGTTGCGGCCTAGCCGCGTGGCGCCGTTGCGTTCGCTCGCCGCTCAGGCGGCGAACCTGGAGGTCAACCTTGACCCGCAGATCGACCGCCAGTTTGCCGAGACGCGTTACGCCGGCGCGCTGTTTTACCATGAGCCGCAAACGGGCCGCCTGCCTTCGTTCGACGCCCATAACCCGTTTAATCGCGGCATGGCCTCGAAATTGGTTGCGCAGCCGGTGCCCGCCGGGGCGGACAACCGGCGGCGTTTTGTGCATACCATCGCCACACTCGACGCCCGCGCCATTTTCGACGGCGGCCGTCTGCTGCCGATCGGTCAGGAACACGAAATGGGGCCGCTGGTGGCGGCGTATCGCGGCTTGCCGGATCTGCCGTTCAAAACCGTGGCCGGCGATTGCCAGCCCGTCACGGTGCGTTGGTTGTCGCATGCGGGACGAACCTACATCTATTTCGCCAACGATTCGCCCTGGAAGGCGAACGTGAGTTTGACGATCGAGAAGCCGGCGGATTGCGCGGTGCTGAGCCTCTATCCGGCGCGGCCGGTGGCCGCGGCGTCGGGCGAAGGCTATAAGCAAACCTGGAGCGTTTCTCTGGAAGGCTACGATCTGCTGGCGGCGGCCTTCTCCGCCGAAGGCGTGAAGTTTTCGGCGCCGAAGGTGGAGATTGACGAGCAGATTCCCACGCGGCTGGAGGCGCAGATTCAGGATTTGACGCAGCGCGCCAGGGTATTGAAGGATCCGACGGCGTTGGCCGTGCCCATGAACCGCGACTTTGAGCAGGCCTCGCGCGGGGGCATCGCGGGTTGGGAAGGCGCGCCGGCGCCGCTCGCCTTGCGCGGGCCGATGACCAAGCCCGGCGAAATCCAGCGCGACCCGCGGGAACCGCATTCAGGGCGCTATGCGGTTCGCTTGGTGCCTCACGGCAACAAAGTGACGCTGACCAGCGCGCCCTTCTCACCGCCGGCGACCGGTTGGCTCTTGGTTTCCGTCTGGCTGCGCACCAGCGACGCCGAGCGGCCGCCAAAATGGACGGTCGGCCTCGAAGGGCAGTTTGACGGCGCGCCGTATCGCCGGCAATGGCCCAGCAGCGGCGCCGCCCAGCGTTTGAAAATCGGCGGCGAGTGGAAACAATTTCGATTTGAGTTCTCCAATTTGCCGACGACGGGCCTCTCGCCCTTGCGGCTAGCCTTCACCTGCGAGGGCGACGCCGACATCGGTGTCGATGAAGTTCGCCTTTTTGATCTCGACCAACTCGACGGCAACGAGTTGATCACGCTCACCTGGCTGGCGATACAACGGGCGGGCGACAAGCTCGAAAAGCACGAGTACGCCGACTGTTGGCAATTGCTCGGCGGCTATTGGCCGCGTTACTTACGGTCGTTTGTGCCATTGGCCACCGAGCCGATCGCCAATCAACCTCGACCGCGGCGATCGGCCTCGCCCTCGCCGCCGGCCAAGACCGGACTCTACGACCGCCTTCGCTCGCTCTGGCGCTAAATCCCCTTTGCGTGATCGTGAGAAAAGGAGGATGGCGGTAGGGTGGGCATTGCCCACCTTGAATTCTGCGACTAATACCATGCCACAGCGGCGGCGCTCAGCCCGGCATAGACGGCGAGCAGCGTGAAAAAGCTCCAGCGATCCAGGCGTTTTGACCGTTGCCG
>DASVGM010000327.1:0-6137 GCA_036379555.1 Pirellulales bacterium
ACCGCTTTCCTTTGCGGCTTCAGCCGCCTTTTGCCGCCTTGCGCGTATTGCTGGCCTGGCAACTGCCGCTGCCACTGTCCGTCTTGGTCAAAAAGCAAAGGTCGCTCCGCGACGGGGGAAAGCGGCGATGAATCGCCGCACTCCAAAAAGGAAGCGTCATTTCGCGCCGCGCATGGTATAAGTAGCCGGCACGGCTTGGGGCGCCAACCAAAAACCAGGCGCGGTCGGGAACGGGCAGGCCAAAGATTTGCAACCGCGGGCGACAGGCGGTAAATTATCAGGTATGAACGAGAATACCGCCGTCGCCGAACCGGAACAAGAAGTACAAAAGCAGCCCGACAAGCAAAAGCCCAAAAGACTGCCGCCGTACGCCGTCGTGGTTCTCAATGATGATGAGCACACGTTCGCTTACGTCATTGAGACGTTTATGAAGGTTTTTGGCTACGACCAGACCAAGTGCTTTCAGCTTGCCAGCGAGATTCACGTGCAGGGGCGATCCATCGTTTGGACCGGCCCCAAGGAGGTGGCTGAACTGAAACGCGATCAAGTCCGCTCGGCCGGCCCCGACCTGTTCGCCTCGAAAAAAGTGACGTTTCCGCTCGGCGTCGTTCTTGAGCCGTTGCCCGGCTGATTTTCATGCCCCTCTGATTTTCATGCCCCATTGGCTCGAATGGCTGCTCGGTGTTGAATCTCCGCCCGACTGGATTCGCGGGCCGGATAGCCGTTGGCATGTGGAGTTTCGCTCGCTGCCCGAAGGCAACGCCGCAGCCTTGGCCATCGCCGCGGCATTGGTTTGCGTGGCGGGCGTCTGGTGGCTGTATCGCCGTGAGGGTCGGTCGCTTGGCTTGGGCCAACGCTTGCCGCTTTGTTTGTTGCGGCTGGGCGTGTTGCTGGCCGTCACGTTCATGCTGTTGGAAATGGTGGTGGTCATCAGCAAGCATGAACGGGTTGCGTCGCGGCTGTTGGTGTTGATGGATACCTCGCAGAGCATGGCCTTGGCCGATCCGTATCCTGATGATTCAATCGCGCGCGAAACGGCCGAGCGCATCGGTCTGAAAACTCCGGACGGCAAGCCCGACATCGCCGCCCTGCGCAAGCTCAGCCGTCTCGACCTGGCGCAAAAGGTCGCGGCCGAGGCTTGGCCCGACCTGCGGAGAGGACGCGAGGTTTCGCTCTACAGCTTTGCCGGCAAACTTGAACTGGTGGCCGAAGAAGCCGCCTTACCGCTCGCCGATAGTTCACAAAACGCGGCGTCAAAAAGCGGTCCAAAATCCCTCACGGCCGCGGGCCAAAGCACCGCCATCGGCGACGCCATTCACGATGCGTTGGCCCTTCATCGCGGACAAACGCTGGCGGGCATCTTGCTGGTGACCGACGGACAGTCCAACGGCGGACTCGACGCGCGCGCCGCGGCGGCCGCCGCCGGCAAAGCGGGCGTGCCCATCGTGTCGCTGGCGGCGGGCACCGCGGAAGGCCCGCGCAACGTGCGGCTGGCCGGCATCGAAACCAGCCCGGTCGTTTTCTTGCGCGATCCGGCCGACCTGGCCGTGCTCGTCGAATCGCGAGGGTTAAAGGATGCGCCGGCCAGCGTGTTGCTCGAACAGCGTCAAGACGACGGCTCCTGGAAAGAGGTCGGCCGCGAGCCTGTCGTCTTGGGCGAAGACGCCGCCCTCAAGCGAGTCAACTTCCGCATCACGCCCGAAGCGCTGGGGCAACTTGATTTTCGCGCTCGGGTCACCGACGCCGGCCCCGAACTGACCGAAGACGACAATCTCGACACAGCCTCGATCAAGGTGGTCAGACAGACGATTCGCGTGCTGCTCGTCGCCGGTTATCCCGCGGCCGAGGTACAGTTTTTGCGCAACGCGCTGCTGCGAGACACGGGCATGGAGTTCGCAAGCTGGCTGCAAAGCGCCGCCCCAGGATATGACCAGATTGGCGCGCGTCCCATCCGCCGCTTGCCCGCCAATCAGAAAGAGCTTGACCATTTTGACACGCTGATTCTGTTCGATCCCGACATGCGAAATCTTGGTCCGGCCTGGCCTGAAATGCTCACGAAGTTCGTCGGCGAAGCGGGCGGCGGTTTGATCTACATCGCCGGAGAGTTGAATTCGCAGAAGTGGTTCAATCCAGAGTCGGGCGACGGCACGTCTTTGGGCGTGGGCGATGCGGCCAGCTCGTGGCTGCGCATTTTGCCGGTCGTGCGCGACTCCGGCCTCTATCAATCGGCCGCCGACGTGCGGCTCAGTTCGCGAGAAACCTGGACTCTTGAGCTGACGCCGGAAGGCAACACCGACCGTATTTTTCAGTTCGCGTCCGAATCCAGCCGCAATCGCGAAGTGCTGACGAGCTTGCCCGGCATGTTCTGGCATTTTCCGGTGACGCGGGCGAAGCCGGGCGCCACGGTGTTGGCCCGGCATGGCGACCCGCGGATGCGCAACCAGTTTGGCCGGCATGTTCTCATGGCCACGCAGCTATACGGTCCCGGCCGAACGGTGTTCATCGGTTTCGACAGCACCTATCGCTGGCGTTATCTACATGAAGAATATTTTGACGGCTTTTGGGCCAGGCTGATCGATCGCGTGGGCCGGAGCAAGGTGCTGGGCGGCCGCTACCCTTTCACACTGGCCACCGACAAAGCGGCTTATCGCGCCGGCGACCGCGTGACGGTGCATGCCGAGATCGTGCCGACGGCCGACGACACGGCGGCGATTTCCGCCTTGCATGGCGATGTTGATTGGGGCCCGGATGCCAGCCTGCCGTTGGAGTTTGAACCGCTGCCGGACAACCCCGGCGTGCTTGAGGCGTCTTTTGTCGCGGGCGAGCCGGGCGCTTACACGGCGCGCGTGCTGCCCGGCTCGACGGCCGGCGCTTTGGAAAGCGGCCTGCGTCCGGCGACGCTGGCCTTTCGCGTGGAGCCTCCGCGGGCGGAGCGCGACAATCCGACGCTCGATCGTCCACTGTTGGAAGAACTGGCGCGACTTTCCGGCGGCGGAGTGCTCACGCCCGCGGAGCAGGAAAAACTGCCGGCGGCGTTTCAAGTGCGCGAGGTCGATCGGCCACTCACGCACACGTTTGAGGTTTGGAACGCGCCTTTGTTGTATGGCGCGGTGGTTTTATTGCTAACCGCGGAGTGGCTGCTGCGCAAGCGTCATCGAATGGCGTGAGCGTTTGCCTTTCGTGCTATTACGGATGCCACCCGCTTGCCGGGTGGGGAATCACGTTAGTCGTCTACACGAGGCAATTGCCAACAATCTCTTCTCCGATTTTCCGCCGCTTGGCCGCCTTCGGCGGCCAAGCGGCGGAAAATCGGGGGTTTGGGGAACGCCGCCGGTGTAGACGGCCAACGTGAAAACTCCCTCGGGCAAGCCGAGGGCATCTTCAACAAACATATTGGCAAGCCGGAGTGCGGCCATTGCGCAGGCCGGCTACGAATGCCAACTGTCAACATTGAAACCGTTGAAAATGTTGAAAAACGTGAACTTGAGACGGTGCCGGCCGATGGATAATCCGGCCTAAAGTTCCAGCGGAAAGTCGCTCAGGCATTCCACGCCGTCGGCGGTGACGAGGTAGTCGTTTTCCAGCCGAATGCCGGCGCGCAACTGCGGCGAATAAAGCCCCGGCTCGACGGTGAAGACGTCGCCCTGCTCAAAATGATCGTCCCACTGTGAATTCAGATGTGGCGCCTCGTGCGGAAACAACCCAATGCCGTGCCCCAGGTGATGATCGAAACTGCCGGGCATGAACTCATCGAGATACTGCTTCACCTCGGTAAAAAACTGGCGACAGCTTACGCCCGGCTTCACCTTTGCCTGAACCAGCGGAAAGATTCCGGTCAGTCGCTGCCAGGCGGCATGTTGGGCGTCGGTCGGCCGGCCGTTGACGGCGATTGCCCGGCAGTTGTCCGCGAAATAGCCGCGAAAGGCCGGCCCGAGGTCGAGAATGTATAGCTCGCCGTCTTGCGCGCGTCGGTCGCGGGGCGGGCCGCCCTTTTCGCCGCAGGCGTAGTCGTTGCCCGTACCGGTGAGCATCTCGCCAAACTCACTCACCGCCACCGCCTGAAGTTGATTGAAAACCTCCAACTCGTTGACGCCCGGCGCCACGATTTGCCGCGCTCGTTCGTACATTTTGCCGGTGGCCGCGATCGCCTTGCGCAGCCGCGCCAGTTCATCTTGCTCCTTGTGGCGACGGAGGTAATAGAGATCAGGCTCGACATCGACAAGCTCGGCGCCGAGCGCCTGGGACAGAGACGGCGCGCAGCAGGAGAACTCGACACCGATTCGTTTGCCGCTCGCCCGACCGGCGAGGCGCTCTCGCAACGTGGCCGAACAGGCTTCGCGTTGATCGTTTCGCAGCGTTGCCAGCCGCCGCGCCGGATAGGTGACGACCTCTTCGGCCGCCGCGACGGCGACGGCTTCTGGAGCGATGAGAGTGGCTCGCCCGTCGGACGACAAAACCGCCGCGGCCTCGACCAGCCAGGCGAAGCGTGGCCCGGCGAGCCACTGGACGTGTTCGGTCTTTTGCACAACCACGAAGTCCAACCGCTTGCGTTCGATGATCTCGAGCAAGCGTCGCTGCCGCCGCCGGCAACATTCGATGTTGACATCCAGATCGTTCATCCGGCCAACTCCGCCAACCTCCCGGTTGAATCGCCAAGCTGATCGACTGGGGCGCCCAGACGCTCGAGCATCGACAACCAAAGATTGTTCAGCGGCGTCTCTTTTTCGTAGCGAACGTGCCGGCCGGGGGCGATGGCGCCGCCGCCGCGGCCTGCCAGCAAAATCGGCAGATCGTCGTGATTATGACGATTGCCGTCGCCAATGGAACTGCCGTAAGCGATCATCGCATGGTCGAGCAGGTTGCCGTCGCCTTCCGGTGTTTCCTTGAGCTTCTTTAAGAAATAGGCCAATTGAGACGCATGAAACTGATTGATCTTGCTGATCTTGGCCTGCTTTTCTTTGTCGCCGGCGTGGTGCGATAGATCGTGATGGCCGTCGGAAACGCCGATCGACGCGTAGCTGCGATTGCTTCCTTCATCGGCATGAATGAAGGTGGCGATGCGCGTCAGATCGCCCTGGAAGGAGAGGGCCAAAAGATCGTACATGAGACGAATGTGCTCGGCGTAGTCTTGCGGAATGCCGGCGGGCCGGGCCATTTTGACGGCGCCCTCGCCGCTCGACTTTTCGCTGCGAACAATCCGCTGCTCCAACTCACGCACCGTTGTCAGATATTCGTCCAGCTTGCGCTGGTCGTTCTGACCCAGCCGGCGTTTCAGGCCGGCGGCGTCTTCGGCCACGAAGTCGAGAATACTCAAGCGATAGCGATTGCGTCGCGCACGGGCCTCGTCGCTTTCGCCCGGCGGGCCGTCGGTGAAAAGGCGTTCAAAAACCAACCGCGGGTTGATTTCCTTGGCGACCGGCTGCGATTCGTTCCGCCACGAGGCGTTGTGCGAGTAGGCGCAGCTATAGCCGGTATCGCAGCTTCCGGTTTGGCTGCCGCCTTCGCAACCAAGCTCCAACGAGGCAAACCGCGTCAGGTTGCCCACCCGGGCGGCGGCGGCCTGGTCGGCCGACTGGCCCGCTCGAATGTCGGCGCCGTGCGTCTTCTTGGGGTGTGTGCCGGTCAGAAACGACGCCATGGCCCGCGCGTGGTCTCCGCCGCCGTCGCCGTGCGCCCGGCCACCATCTTGCGCCAATCCGCTGATGACCAAAAAGTCGTTTTTCAAAGGCGCAAGTTGCTGCAGGATGGGCGGCAGGTCGAAGTCGGCGCCGGTCTTGGTGGGCGTCCAATCGGGCATGTGCATGCCGTTGGGCACGTAGAGGAAAGCCGCGCGGTTGGGAACCTTCCGCGCGGTCTCAGCGGCCTGCAACGCGCGGCCCCAAGGTGAGAACGCGGTGGCCGGCAGCATGGAATCAAGCAGTGGCAAAGCCAGCGCGGTTCCAAGCCCCTTGAGTGCCCGACGACGAGAAATTTGCCAGTTGGTCATGGGAGGGTTCAGGGTTCGGGGTTCGGGGTTCAGGGTTCAGGGTTCGGGGTTCAGGGTTCAGGGTTCGGGGTTCAGGGTTCAGGGTTCAGGGTTCAGGGTTCAGGGTTCAGGGTTCAGGGTTCAGGGTTCAGGGTTCAGGGTTCAGGGTTCA
>DASVGM010000328.1:0-2422 GCA_036379555.1 Pirellulales bacterium
TCCACCCGGCAAGCGGGTGGCATCAACGGTCCAACGCCGCCGCGACGAAACGCAATAACAACTGTCAAGTCTTCAAGTTGTGATTTGAGACGGTGCCCATCGACCCGTAGCCGACGTCCTAAGAAGTCGGGTCGTAACAGCAGGTTGGGGCCAGAATTCTCACGAATTCTGCTACGCAGTGTGCGCCGGCTCGGCAGCCGCCGCGTGCGCTCCCGCGGAACCGTTGCCGGACGCGGACGTCGTAACCGGCTCGTTCTGGGCGAACTTGACCAGCGAGTCGGGAATCTCGACGCCGCCAATGTCGCGCAGCACTTGCATCATCGGCGGCATGGTGCGAGCCATGCCATGCAGAAAACTGGCCGTGTTGGTCGTGCCGTTTTGTCCGCCGTTTTCCCAAACCACCACTTTGTCGAACTTGATGTTCGAGATGGCTTCCGCCGAAGCGGCCGCCAGGTGATCGAGATGCTCCAGCATGAGAAGCTGAAACGCTTCTTTGGCACTGCCACAGGCCGAGATGATCTCGCGCAGACCCTCGCCTTTCTTCGCCAATATCTCATATTGCCCGCGGGCTTCGGCTTCGAGCTTGGCGTAAATGGCGTGCGCCTCGCCCTCGGCCTCAATGCGGCGCTTCTCGGCCTCCGCCTCGGCCTGCACCACCACCTTGGCTTTTTCGGCCTTGGCCGGCGCTTCGAGCGCCGCGCGGCGCTCGGCCTCAACGCGCTCAGCCTCCGCCAGCGCCGCTTTGGCCATGGCGCGGTTTTGAGCCTCCAGAACGGCGGCTTCCGCCTCGCGCTTGCGGGTTTCGCCCAGCGCGTAAGCATCAGCTTTCTTCACCAACAGTTCGGCCTGCGAAGCGGCAATGGCGGCCTGGGCCGTGTTCTCGCCGGCCACGGCTTTGGCGTTCGCGTCGGCCAGCGAGATGCGCATCGCGCGTTCGGCGTCTTTCACCTGGGCTTCGCGCTCAAAGGCCGCGGTTTGCTCGCCAATGGTCTGCTCTTTGCCCAGTTCGGCCAGCCGAACCGCTTGCTCGCGCTGCGCTTCGCGCGTGCCAATCTCACGCAGCTTCGTGGCCGAGGCGACCTGAATCACCTTGTCGCGGTCAGCTTCGGCCACGCGCGTTTCACCCAGCTTCTCTTGCTCGGCCACGTCGCCGCGGGCCTGTTGAATAGCCTGTGAAGCGGCTTTTTGGCCGATGGCGTCGATATAGCCCGATTCGTCGGTGATGTCGGTGATGTTGACGTTGATCAGCACCAGGCCGACCTTCTTCAACTCAGGCTCCAGCGAGCGCTGGATGTGCTCCAAAAACGTATCACGGTCGCGGTTGATGTCTTCAATGCGCATCGAGGCGATCACCTGCCGCAGTTGCCCGAAGATGATCTCCTCGGCTTGCTCCTTGATTTGCACGGTGTTCAGTCCGAGCAGGCGGATGGCCGCGTTCTGCATGACTTCGGCCGTGGTGCCGATGGCCACGGTAAACACGCTGGGCACGTTGACGCGGATATTTTCGGCCGAGAGCGCGCCGCGCAGCGGAATCTCAATCTGAATCGGTTCCAGGCTCAGCCAAGAAAAATCCTGAATGAGCGGCACGATGAAGGCGGCGCCGCCATGAATGCAGCGCGAGGCCTCGCCACTGCCCGAGCGGCCGAAGATCACCAACACGCGATTGCTGGGGCAGCGCTTGTAGCGCGAGGCCAACGGCAGAACGATGCCAAAAAACATCAGCACCGCGGCGACGGCGATAATGCCCAGGAAAAACAGGAAGCCGCCGGAAGCTTGTCCCAAGAGAGCGAGAGAGCAGAAATGGCTAGACATGAGTGGTCCTTTCCGGCTCCGACACGGGTTCGACTTCGACCGTATCGGGGCCAAGAACATTGACGACGACAACTTTCGACCCCACGGGCAACAACTCGTGGGCGGTCATCGCTTCATATTCCATCGTTCGGTTTTGCACGTTGATTTGGATTTTGCCCGGCCCTGAGTTATGGGCGGGAATGCGTAAATAGACAGTGCCGGCGCGGCCCACCGCGCGCTCGATACGCGCGGTGCCATCGGACTTGAGGCGCTTGAGCGCCTGCATCAGCCAATGCACGCCATACATGGCCGCGGCGCCGGCGGCCAGGGCCGCCACCAGCGTCAACTCACCGGGCAATTCAGCGGAGTTGCCCGCCAGGCCCGTCAGGCCGAAAAACGTCAGCGCCGCCACGACGGTGCGAAACGTCAGCAACCTCAAGAACGACACTTGGTGGTGCGAGTCGTGACCGGAGGCCCCGTTATGACTCGCACTGTCATGACCCGCCCCGTCATGATCGGCATCGCCGTGATCGAAGTGAAAATCGTGCGGCACGTCGTCCGGCAGATCGTCCGCCAAGTCGTGTCCCAGCCCCAGTAGTGTCATCAGGAACTGGCAGCCGAGGAGGGTTCC
>DASVGM010000329.1:0-6539 GCA_036379555.1 Pirellulales bacterium
ACTTGCGACATCCATTGTTTTTCGATCGCGGCGAGGTGAATCTCGCCGTGGAAGCGCGTCACCGGGATGCGCAGGCCGAGGCGCTGTTCCAGGTGGCGGACGTAACCATGCACGAAGTGGTAGGGGGCCGTGTTGCTCTGGTTCACCAGGTCGTAGTGCATGTCGATCGACTGAACATCGGCCGCGCCTTCCTCCAACGCCGTCAGACGCGGATTGTTTTCCCAAATGGCCGGCACGCTGGTGCGCACGTCGGTCTGAAACTCGCCGGGATAGGCCAGGTGCAGGTCGCGCACGGCGGCCGTCAGCATCACGATGTCGCCCGGCGATTGAAACGATTGCAGAATCAACTGCTGACAGCCATTCCCCGCGGGATGCATGGCCAGCGCACGGCCGCGCGCGCGGCCACCTGATTGCGGGCCAATCGCCACGAAGCCGGCATCTGCCATCACGCGATCCGCGTAACGCGGCACCCGCATGGCATCGACCGCCTTAGCGGCAGTCGCGGTCTCGCCATTCGCATTGGCCGCTAAACGGTTCGCCGCAGCCGCCGCCCGCCGGTGGCAGGGCTCTGCCACGCGCGAGCGGGCGGCGTAGTCGGGGCAATTCTTGCATTCGGCCAGCGTTGTTTCCGTGTGGTTGGGATGATTGCAGGCGAATACCTTTTGCCGGACTTTGCCTTCGCAGTTGTCGCAATTGCGGAACCCGGTTCTGCTGCCGAGGTGAGCGCAAAAATGGGTGTGCCCATTGGTCGCGAGTGGAACCGCGCCGACCGGTGCCGGCATGGTATTGCGCGGCCGCAGCACTGGAATCTCCCGAACGGCGCCTTCGTGCAGCTCGGCAGCCACCATCCACGCCGGAGGGTCCGCCCTGGGACCGCTTGATGCGAGCGTTTCTGACGCTACTGCAAATTGATCGGCTGTTTCGTGGGCGTTTCGTATTTGCGCAAATCGGCGCGGCGGAGCACGGCCACCCGGCGCTGGAAAACGTGTTCGACTTGCGCGGCAAGACCGACCATCGGCAATTGATTCGCCTGATGTACCACGCGGCGGGCGTCTTGACGGGCGTTTCGTATCCGATGCATCTGGCGTCAGGTTTCCGGGTTGCGGCCGGGCGGCTAAAAAGCGACAATCGGGCGTGGTTTCAACATCCGTAAAGGCTCGAACATGACTGCTTCTTCGCCCCAGATCGAGGTCGTCGCCGACCGTAACGCCCTCACCCATGCGGCGGCCAAACGATTTCTGGCATCGGTTCAAGCCGCGGTGCAAAGCCACGGCCGTTTCACGGTGGCCCTGTCGGGCGGCTCCACGCCGCGCGATTTGTACGCCCTGCTGGCCGATCCGGCGGCGGAATACCGCAATCAGCTTCCCTGGGACAAGCTGCATTTTTTTTGGGGCGACGAGCGCCATGTGCCGCCAAACGATAACGACAGCAACTATCGTATGGCCCACGAGACCATGCTCTCCAAAGTGCCGCTGCCGGTAGGCAACGTGCATCGCATCCAGGCGGAGTTGGCCGATGCCGACGCGGCCGCGCGGGCTTATGAGGAAGAACTGCGGCGCTTCTTTGACCTGCCCAGCGGCGGCGCGCCGCGGTTTGACCTGGCGCTGATGGGCTTGGGGCCCGACGGGCACACGGCTTCGCTTTTCCCGCAAACGGCGGCGTTGCACGAGCGCGAGCGTTGGGTGACGGCCAACTGGGTGCAAAAGCTGCACACGCATCGCATCACGCTGACAGTGCCTGCGCTCTCTCCCGCGGGCGAGATTCTGTTTTTGGTGGCCGGCGCCGACAAAGCGATCGCTTTGCGTGATGTCTTGCACGGCCCGTTTCATCCCGATCAATGGCCGGCGCAGGTCTTTCGCAACTGCGCGAACCCGGTGGTTTGGCTCGTCGATGAGCTTGCCGCGCGGCAGCTTCCCAAGCAGACCGGCGCGTAGGGCACTAGGGAATGACCGTGGTGGTCGATTCCGCGGCGACAGCCTCGGGCTGCTGCCGGCTGGTGACTTCGACACGGGCTGTCGCGCTGCCCGGCGCGTCGGCACGGATGCCCACCGAAAACACCGCCGACTTGCCGGGCGGCAGACTGGCGAGCGGCGCGAAACGAACGGTTTTTCCGCTCGCGGCGCCGGCCGTCGGACCTTGAAAGCTGCCGTTGACCGGAGTCGTTTGTGGAGGGACCGTCACCGTCACCACCACCTGTGCTTGAGCCGTGGCGCCGTTGTTGGCAACGGAAATGCGATAGGCCGTCTGCTTGCCCACAGAGACGGGATTTCCCTGCGAGGCGATGCTGGCTTGTAGCCCGGCCGCGGCCGGCTGACCCGCTGCCGGAGCCGCGGCGGCCGGAACAATTGCCAGGCAGGCATCCGCCGACTCTCGCACGCCTTCGTCGCAAGTGACCGTCACGCGGTTGCAGGTTTGGTCGGCCACCTCCAGACACTGACAAACGACCTGCAGGGGAATCGCCTTGCCAGGGTCGAGCCGCGCGACCTGCCAGGTCATTTCGGCGCCGTCATACACGTTGCCATCGGTGGCGCGCTGCGGTTCCAACTGCACGTCAAAGTGATCGACAATGGTCAGATTGGTCGCCGGTACGGTGCCGGTGTTGCTCACGGTAATCTTGAAGACGACTTGACTCCCCTCGGCTGCCTGCTTTGGCCCCGTCTTGGTGACCTTTAATTGAGGCTGATCGCCCGGCGCCATGCCGCCGGGCTCGCTGGCCGTCAAGCAGGCTTTGGCGCTGCCGAGAGTGCCGCCGCCGGCGCCGCGCTGCACTTCAACCGAATTGCATTGCTCGCCGGCTTGCACCACGCGGAACGTCACGTTGATGTTCTTGGTTTGACCGGGGGCCAAGTCGCCCAGCGTGCGATCGATGGTGCCCTTGGGCACGCGCGGCGATTCGCTGGCGTGCTGCAAACCATCGTCATAACGATCGACGATCACCAGGCCCGTCAACGCCGTCGAACCGGTGTTGGTAATCTGGGCCTGGAAAGTCGCGTCGCCGCCGACCTCCGCCGTCGGCGGGCCGGTCATGGTCACGCGCAGGCTGGGAGCCAGCACCGTCGTGGCCAGGCAGTTTTGCGCGGTCAGATTGTCGGACGTCGTCACGCTGGCGCAGTGGTTGATGGTGCCCGGCTGATCGACGCGCACCTGCAAACTGATGTTTCTGATCTCACCGCCCTGTAAATCGCCCAGCGACCATTGCAACGTACTCCCCGAGGACGTCGGCGGGGGCGTGCTGGACACCAGCGTCGCGCCGCCGGGCAACGTGTCGCTGACCACAACCCCCTTGGCGGTCAGGTCGCTCGGGTTTTGCACGTCGAGACGATAGGAAAGCGTGTCGCCAACCACGCCCTGCGTGGGGCCGTTGACACGCAGCGAGATTTCGGGGGCCGTCCAGGTTTTTTGCGTGGCGCCTCGGCCGACGACAAAGCGTTCGCCGGTGGCACTGGCCGGGCGAATGACCTGGATGGAAACAGTATTGACGCCCGGCTTCGTTTCGAGCTGGTAAATCTCCGCGTTGGCCTGGCCGAGATCGTTCGTGGTCACTTCGATCAGCGGGGCGCCGTCAGGAGCGAAACCCGCCGGCGGCCCGCCGGTGATTTCATAACGCACCCGCCAGCCTTCCACAGGCGCGTGCGAGCTATGCCGCGTAACCATGGTGGTAAACGTGTGGCGGCTCCCGCCGGGATTGATGGAGGTCGGCGGATAAGCGATATCGGCGTCAATCCATTGAATGGTCGCCGTCTGAGTGTGCGAATCCCAGCCTTTCACTCCCGGCGCGTAGGCGGTGACATAGCTGACGCCTTCGACCGCCGAAGTGACGGCCACCCAGGCCTGACCGCGTTCGACCGGCAGGTCGTCGCTGGCCGTGGGCGTGCCGCGATTCAGACAGAGGTAGCTCGATGAAGTCGTGCCGAGCGCGTAGTTGTTGTTGATTTTACGCGGTCCCGAACTGAAGCCGACGAGCCAATCGAGCGGCGCGGTGCGGCCGACCGTCAGAAACTCGCCGACGCCGCCTGAGGCCAGCATCCACTCAACCGGCTCGCGGGCGAGCATGTATCCATCGCCGCCGCAGACGCCGGCCAACATCACCACTTCGCAACCGACGGGCGCGACCACTTTGGTTGGTGTCAGTTCGATGCGGATGGGATCGTGACATTGCGGCTTGCCAGGCTCAGGTTGCCGCGCCACCGGGCCCAGAATGAAAAATCGCTCGCCTGTCGGGTCGATCATGGGTATGCGGCCCGAGACGCAACCGGCGCTCAGCGGCAGAACCATCAAGACAAGGAGGGCGAGCGCTTCTGGGAACCGACAGCGGCGCGCGCACGTTGAGCGTTGCCTTCGCAGGCCATTGTCGCTCATGCTTGACGGCCGAAGTTGGCCGCCGCGTGCGCCGTCCATGCCAAATCAACTCCAGAAAACTTCCTCCCAATGCTCCACTAGAAAAACGTATCACGCGTTTCGGTAGTTTGGTGAAGATTTGCCACGGCCGCGTGGCAAAAAGAACACAACCAGCCGGCATAAACGGAAAAAGGCCCCCAAAGCGAAGCGCCAGTGAAGGCGACTTCGCTTGGGGACCGGCGCTGGTTCGCGTTGATGATCGCGTTATTGATGGTTGCCAAATAGCCCGGTGGCGTACCAGATACCGTTGCGACCCTTCTTCATGTCATAACCGAAACGGTTCTGCTTTGAATAGACCGCCTGCCAATGGCCCGACGAATGATGCCAACTATCGACCACGTCAACGGCCGCATCGACTACCCCCTCGTTTGGCCAGCTTTCGGCGACGATTTCTTGAGGATGCAAGCCAAAAAGCAGCCTCCGCAACCTGGGAAAACGAGAGTTCCAGTGATGATGCCCCTGGACCAGAATCCGGGACTGATAGTGCGAGTGGCTGTTGGCCGCTTGTACCAGGTTCGGGTCGATCTGACCGTGGGTGCTGGCCGGCCGCTCCGGATGGATTCGCACGGCGAAAACCAAGGTCCGCTGCGTCAATGTTCCGGCGGGCAAATTGAGCGCCACGGCGAGATGACTGGGGTGGAAGCGATAGTATTTGCCGGCCGTAAAGGGCAGCGTGGTAACAACATGGCGATAATACTCCGTGCCGCGATGGGCATAGTCAATCAGGACGACTCCCGGACCTCGCTTCAGTTCACGAAAGGCGCCGTGGTCAAGCAACCGCAGTGGTTTTCCATTGACAATGATGGTGGCCGCCGTCGAAAGCTTGACCATGACGTAGCGGTCGAGCAGTTTCGCAACCTTTGGGTCGCGTAGCGAAATCGTCTCAAATTGCCGCTGAAACGTATTACTGGATGCGCCACAAAACCAGACACACATCATTTTGTGTTGCGCCTCGGCGGTGTGTAGCGCCTCGCCGTAATCGGTTTGCCATTCGATACGAGTTGGGCCGGTTCCTTTGGTCGCCCCTTGGCCATTCTGGCGCGCATAGCCCTCGGAAACAGACATGATAGACTGACAAAACAACAACAGCAGCACAGTGCGTAGCATAAGGACACCTCAAACCTGGGGTGAAAAGGGTCGGCGCATTGCGACACCGACCGCCAACACGATGGTCCCGACTCGGCAGGGACCCATCGCACATAAGTTGGTAGTGACCCTTGGGTGTCCGTCAGCCCAAAAAGTCAGCGAAAAGAATCCGGTGGCGAGTAGCTCGCCTTGCCGGTCCATGGCGGGAAACGCGTTGCGATAGCCGGCTTCTTACCGACCCGCGACACGCTTTTCCTAAGGCTCTACAACCGCATGTCGAATCCTGACGGATAGGCTGTAGTTGCCGATTAGAAGTTATAGATGTAACAAGCAGCGTGGATAAAATCAACAGCTTTGATAAATAGGGTGGTTTTTATGGCTAGCCAACGGCTGTCTGCTATGCTATTAAGTTAGGGTTTCCTTTGTCAGAAGGCCCGTAAACTGACGATTTCGCGCAGAGCATTTTCCGCATGGGCCAGAACATCGACCGGCGATTGAATTCCATCCGATTCGCCATAAGTACCGTAGTGCTCATTCTTTACGCCGCTGGCGTCGCCGCAGCGGCGAACGAGGCGGGCAAATCACTGGCCGAGCGCGCTCGCCAAAGCCCGTCGGTTACGGCACCCGTCGATAAAGAACGCATCGCCAAGGCGAAAAAGCGACTTCTGGAAGAGGTCGGCCGCTTAAATGCTTATCTCAATCGACAATCAAAACGCGGTTTGGACTGGAAACGCTATCTGAAGCTTGGCGAGCTGCGTACGGCGCTGGCGGACGACGAACCGGCTGACGAACCGCTTTTAACTAGCCTGCAGCGCTTCCGCAGCAACTTTGCCGGGCTGGAACGCAGCGAGTTTCTGAACGTAGCCTCGGTGTTGGACCAATATTTACGCGTTGGGGGCGAAGCGGCGCGTGCCACCGCTGCCGCCGACCTCAATCAAAAGCTCACAGAGTTGGCGACAGCCTTGGAAACGCTCGATGTTCCACCGACGCGCGAGCAACAAAGCGCCGTCGGAAAACTGCTGGCCTGGTTCAGCGACCGCGGTCAACAAGCCGAA
>DASVGM010000330.1:0-5059 GCA_036379555.1 Pirellulales bacterium
GGCTTCCTAGCCCGTCACCAAAGAACTGAACGGACTAGGAAGCCCATCCTCCGTTTCCCACGGTCACGCAAGGTTATTCAGATCCCTGCGTAGCATAAGCGTTGGCGCGGCGCCGAGCAAGGTTTTTTGACCCGTCTCCAAACTGGGCATGTGGCGGCACGCGCGAGTCACGGCGACGTCTCAGGCTCGACCACCAACAACAGCGGGCGACGCTCGACCGCTGGACCAATGGCTTCACGGCTGGCAAAGGCGTAGCCCGACCAGTCGCTGGCCGCCGTCTCGCCCTCAAAGCGAAGCATGGCGCCATGAAGATCGTTGTCGTGCGCGTGTTTGCGCACCAAAGGGGTGACTTCAAAAAACTTCCAGCCTTCTCCCGGCGTGATTTCGACCTTCGCCGCGGGCGAATCGGCGGTGCGCGGCTGGCCTTGCCAGGCCGTCCGCTCGGGCCAGTCGTCGAGCACCTCGTAAACTCCGATTGTCCCCGGCGCGCCGCCCAAAGTAGCCTTCCTGCAATACAACGCGAGAAAAAACCGCCGCTGGGGCGCGGCTATTTCTTCAGCCGCCGGCGTGGGCCAGGCCACGAGCGTCCGCACGCCGCCGTTGTTGTTGGCCACGGCGATGTTGTCGACGTTGCCATGGTTCCAAGCGGCCATGTAAGCCAGCACCATGCAGTCCTTGTTGATCGAAACGCTACGCACCAGTCGCCCGTTGAGCGCTTCGCACACCTGACTTGTAATGTCTGTTTTCTCAGCGGCGACCGCATAGAGATTGCGTGCGGCAAGATCGCCGCTCTTTTTTGTTTCCGCCGCGGCGGTCGGCCGCTGGGCGATCTCAAGCGAAATATCGTCAAAATACGCCGTTCCAGTGCCGCCCAGCGCCGCGCGCACGATCATCAGCGTCGTCTCGGCGGGAACGATGACTTCGTCGGCTTCGGCGAACATCCACCCGTTGGTGCCCTGAAACACCGGGGTGCTTGCAAAAGCGACCAGCCGCGACCCCTGATCGGCCCAGCACTGCACGCATACGTTCGCCTTGCCGACGTCTTCAGTGCGGACGTACGCGGTCAGACGCACCGTTTTACCAACGGGAATTGGTTGAATCTTTTGCCCCCAGTTGTTGGCCACCGGCGAATCGTATTCGTGCCGATTGGAAATCGCCAAACATGCCTTGCCGGCGCGCGAATGGCCGTCATCGACAAAAAGCCGCAGAGTCGCCGCGGGAACGCTGGCCACAAACCAATCTTGCGGATGGCCGTTTTTGTCGACCTCTTGCTCCGCCCCGCCGTTGGAAATCAGGTTTGTTGGCTCAGCGGCGGCGGTCAGGACGAAAGCGAGGGTCAACAGACCGGCTAGCGTCAATCGGCCAACGGCGGAAAGATATTGCATGGGTTGGTCTCCTGGGGGTTGTGATCGGTAGGTGACGATGAACGCGGCTCGGCGGGTTGATTCGTGGCCACCTTGGTATTGACTTGAGGAGCGACGCGGCGCGCCGGCGGCCAAAGTAAAATAAAGGCGACACATACGGTCGCAAATGTCGCGGCGACGGGCCAGCGCAAAAGACGACTCCGCGCCGGAACAAAATCAAAGCGCGCGGGAATCGCCCTGATGAGTTTCGCTTCCAACTCCTCAGGTGCCGATGGAACCGGTAGCCGTCGCAATTGTTTGGCAATGACTTGTCGTTCGGCCGCTTGTGCCCGCGGTCGATTCTTCGATTTCATCGACTTGGCCTTTCAGTTGGTCTCTCAGGTTGTTTAATGCCCGGCTCGTCCGCCACTTTACCGTGCCCGAGGGTTCATCGAGCACGCGGGCCATTTCTCGATAGCTGAGGCCCTGCATGTAGTGCAGCACAAGGACATCGCGTTCCGCCGCGGGCAGCCGATCCAGCGTTTGCCGCAGAATGCGAGATTCTTCCTCAAGCATTGCCGCCTCGACCGGGCTCGCGCCGCGGCAGACGACTTCGTGGATGTCGCCATCGGCCGCCGGCCAACTCCGTGCCCGGCGCCAATCGAGGAACTTGCGATAGGCGATGCGATGCAGCCAGGTGGCCAACGAGCTGGCGCCGGCGTAGGTATCGATATTGCTCCAGGCCGCCGCGAAGGTCTCTTGCGACATATCTTCAGCGAGGCTGGCGTCGCGGCAGAGCCGGACCAGCAGCCGATAGACGGGCGCGTAATGCCGCCGTACGAACGTCTCGCACGCCTCGCGGTCGCCCGCGACGATACGTTTTGCCAGTCGTTTGTCCATCCACCATTTCACCGCTTTTCCTCCGCTGTTGCCGGTGCGTTATTGTGTTAGACGCATTGGACAGACAAAGTGTTGGCGAATACAAGCCCGCTAATTGGCATTGACGGCAATAAGGTTTGACAAGCGTTCGTCAGTGCGTAACAATACATCAATGGCGCGAAAGCAGCCGTATGACATCTTGTACGATGAGGCGACGGCAAAGCATCTCCTCGCGATCGAGCCGAGGTACCATTCACTGATTCGTGAGAGAATCGAGGAGCAATTGCGATTCGATCCGTCAAGAACGACTCGTAATCGCAAGCCCTTGCGGCAGCCGGTGCCCTTTGAGGCGACCTGGGAAATCCGATTTGGATCCGGTAATCGCTTCCGCGTGCTGTACGGTATTGATGAAGAACGACGCCAACTCCAGATTCAGGCCATCGGAGTGAAGGAGGGCAACCGGCTTTTGATTGCCGGAGAGGAAGTGGAACTGTGAACATTGCGAGTCAACATGAAGTCGCCGCGAACTTTGCCGATTATTTGAAGGCCAGCCAAAAAGGCCCGGTCATCGTGACGGACAACGGTGAACCGGTCGCCGTGCTGCTGAAAGCGACCGAAAAGGACGACCTTGAGCGACTTTTGATGGGGCACTCAGAAAAGCTCCAAGCGATTCTGGACGCGGCGCGGCAACGGTTCAAAGAAGGCCGCGGCATCCCTCACGATGCCTTTTGGGAGCAGGTTGCGGCGCAGACCGCCAAGCAACGCCCTATGTCTAAGCGAACTCGAGCAAAGAACGGACGATCGAAGCGCGGAAGCGAGTAATGGCGCCGTCAGCACTGGAAAACCTCGCCGCGAGCGTGGCCAACACCACCGGCGAAGCTTGCTCGCCGGGGCCATCGCAGAGCGCTGCAAGCTTGTGCGTCGCAACATCGAATATCCGGCCAGAGCGGGACCGGCAATTTCAAGCCACGCCGCATGCAGGTTCGCGGCGAGGTCACTTCATGCCCTCATTGCGGCATCGCGATTGAGTAGGTTCGGCGCGGTGCGGGAGTGCGGGCGCCACGCTATAATACGGTGGCGAACACGAACCGACCGAATGATGAGCACCAAGTCGGGATTACCAATGCGCAGGAGAACAACCCTGATGTGGTAATCGCGGATCTCACGCACCGCATGAACGACCGGGCGAAAGCCCAAGGCCGTTTTCTCGCAGCCTCTTTCTCGGGAATTCCACGAACTTCAGGTTCTTTGTTGGATCGACCGGATGGGCACGGATGAGAGATAAAGCACTGTCATGGGGGAATTTGCATTTTTGACAATGCGCGCACGCTGAGCGCAACTACCTGATGGTAGTTTTTTTGAAATTCGTTGTCTAGCGACTGGAAGAGTGCCAAGCACGCTCGGTCAGCAGAAGGGGGTTCATTCTCGCCACCCTGGTAGATATCCGAAGCTCGAAGCTCCACACTGTCTTATCCGGCGTTTGAACCGCTGACAGAGCATCACGCTTTTTCCACGGGCTTGTTCAACGGAGCGTGGCTCCGTCGATACCCTCGGGGTCAAGACGATGTTGTCAGTGTGCTTGGCGGCACGATCAGTCAGCAGGACTCCGAGCTTCGGACGTATTCGATTCTAACATTTCTTCGCCGCCAACTCCAACTTCCTCGCCGCCGACTCCCAGCCGAATCAGCAGCGGCACGAGCAAGTCGCCCAGTCGTTGAGGGCCGCGGCGTTTCGGGCGGACCAACGCCGCCAGCGGTTTCGCCTCGTCGGCATACGCCGACTTGGGAAGCCAGACAAACGCTTCTTGCAGGTCGTGTATCGTGCGCTCGACCGGCGTGTGATGCAGGCGATGGAATTCTTGCAACTTGGACAGCAGGTATTCCCGATCGACGCCGCGGCCGCGCCAGACTTGCCGCCCGCCGACGAGTTGATAGACCATTCGCATGGCGCGATTGGCGATGCGGCAACGGCGATCGCGCGGATCGACGTTCTGCTGAGTCCAGAGCGCCGACAGCCCTCGGTAGTGAGGATGGCACTTGACCAGGTTCTCGGCAATCAGCATCGCGGCGCCGCGCAACTTGCGGTTGCACTGCCGAACCAAGGAGCGGCCGGGACGATCGACCTCATCGCTTTGATACCGCGACGGGTAGAGTCCCGCGCGGCCATTGATGGCGCTGGCCTCGGCGTAATGTTCGATCGGCCCGGCGTCTCCGGCCAGGCGCGCGGCCGAGACGACGTTGATGCCGGTCGCCGTGAGTAGCAGAACATACGGTGTTTTCACGAGAAAACCGGCCATTTCCCGCTCGGCCGCGGCAATCTGTTCGTCAAACAATCGCCGCACGTCGTTTAACTGTTGCCACTGCCGCGTGTGCATCTCCGCCAGCTCCGACGGCTCCGCGGCCACGGCGGCCCAGGCGACGATACGCTCGATCGTGCGCGTTTGAAAACGGACCTTCGCCTGAGTCAAGCAGGTTTCGATTCCGGCTACTCCGGCGCGACGGATCGCGTCGGCCGAGGGGAATGCCACGGCGACCGGCAGGGCGATGGATTTGTGGAACAGCTTGTCGTCCTCGAAGAGATCGGCGAAGCCGGGCATCGTTTGATGCAAGAAGCGACGTATCTGCACCATGAGCCGCGAGCGCTGTTTGACCAGATTGTGTCGATGGCGAGAGACGGCTTGCAGCGATTGGTACACTTCACCAACGGGCAAGGTGGCCAGACCGTAGCCGTTGATCGCGGCATGAAAGATCGCTTCCAGATCATGCTCGTCGGTTTTCTCGTCGGGGTGCAATGCCCGGCGGTAATGATTGGACGCGAACGGGTGAACGATACGAGTA
>DASVGM010000331.1:0-3626 GCA_036379555.1 Pirellulales bacterium
CGGCAAAGGGCCGCATGTCGTCGGCCGTGCAGGTGAGCTTCAAGACGCGGTCGGAAATCCATTTTTCCAGTGTCTGACGCTTGGCCCACGGACAACGCTCGGCGTAACGCTCCGGCGGAAAGGTCGGAAGCTGGTTGACAATGAAAAAGTTCAGATGCACGCCGCCGACCTTTTGGCGAGCCACGAAATCGTAAGCCAGACTGTTGAGGTTGGCCAGCAAGCAACAAACGAGCCGCGGCGAAATCTCCTCGCCGGTCAAAAGCAGCGGCGCCGAGTTGACCAGCGCCACGTGAGGAACGATCGCGGCGATCATCGTCCGTTGGTTTGTCGGGCTGGTCACGTCTTTGTAGCAGAGATAGCCCGGCCGAGCGCCGCCGCTGCGCGTATCAACTTCGACGTCTTCAACCCACCAGCGCGGCTGCACGACAAACTCGGGGTTCTGGTGCGAAACCAGGCTTGTTTCTTCCCGTTGCCCCTGGCGCACCCAGTTGCGCGACGCCAGCACCACACTGGCCGCGCGATGATCGTAGGCTTGCACCATTTTGGCTTCATAGAGTGGCAAGAAGGTGCGTTTGCCGCTCGTCCAGCGGTTGCCCTCCTGCTTCAAGCTCAGTTCGACAAGCTGCTCGCGCGTGTGAAATAGTTCGGCGTCGTTCGTCTGGTCGAACATGCGCAGGAAGCGAAGGCCCCAAGGATTGCCGCCCGAACGACGCGACTTATCGACCAACACCGGCACGTTCTTGTAAATCTGTTTGGTGAGCTTGGCGTCGCGCCGGGTGCGGAAGATCGGGCAGGTGCGCGTATTGGGATTCATCAGCGCAATGTCGGCCGCCGTGAGCTTGATGTGGCGGCTCTTTTGATCGAGGTCTTCCATCGCATGGCAGAAGAAGGCGAAATCGGCCGATTTGTGCTCGGTGGCGGCGCCCTCGAACACGAGCGCGCAGAACTTGAAGCGGCTGTCAACGTCGGGAAAAACCCGCTTGCGGTTCTCAAAGTCGTATAGGCTGACCAGCGATTTTGCGTCAATCAGCGTATTGAAGAACTCACGCGTGGTGTGATCGGTGCAGATGCCCGAAGGCACGAGCAGGCCGACGCGGCCGGCGGGCGCGACGAGCTTGCGGGCCAACTCGGCAAAAAGCATGTAGGTGTTGATATCGCCGGCGGCGGTGAGCGGAAAGTTGCCCGACGCGCGGACGTGCGCCAGGGTGCGGTCGGCCTCGCGGCCGGCGTCGAGATAGCGGTTGTAAAGTTCGGGCCGCGTTTTTTCGAGCTCGGCGATCAACTTGCGCCGCGCGGCGGCGCTGACGGCTCCGGCGATCGCCGGAGCGGCGAAGGCGAAGAACTCCCGTTCCTGTAGTTTGAGACGCTCCCACGGCGGATTGCCAATCACACAGTCGAAGCCCGCTTGCTCGCCGCGGCTAAAAACGGCCGGGAAGTCGCTCGGCCAGTCGATGGCCCGCACGTCAATCTCCGCGTCGCCGACCAGGCTATTGCGGCAGATGATGTTTTGCGAGAGATCGGCCAGCGTGCGACCGCGCTGCGCGGAACGGATCCAGAGGGCAAGCTGCGTGATCTCAACGGCCTGCGCGCTTAAATCCACGCCGTGGAGGTTGTCCGCCAGGATCATTTCAGCGATTTGCGTGGCGAGCTCGGCGGCGTCCTCGCCGTCGTGGTGCGAAAGCTGGTCGAGAATGTAGGTGTAGCGTTCTTCCAGCGCGTCGTAAGCCTGAATCAAAAAGGCGCCGCTACCACAGGCCGGATCGCAGATTTTAACCTGGCGGACGGCGTTCAAAGCGTCGCGCCAGAAGGCGGCCAAAACTGGCGAACGCTCGTCGGCCGCGCGCGGCAGACTGTCAGGTGAAAAATCCTCGGTCTCCACGGCCGGCAGCCCGTGCAGCGCGCGCAACGCGGCGAGTCGGCGGTCGATGACGGCGTGGACCGTTTCGCGCACGAGAAAGCCGGTGAATTCGGGCGGCGTGTAATAGATGCCAAATCGTTTGCGTTCCGCCGACTTGGGCATGGCTGGTTCGCCGCCGCGCGCCGGCGCTTCGAGTCCATACAGCCCGCCGCGGCGCAACGCTTCCAGCTCGGCGATGGATCTTTCAAAGATGTGTCCCAGGACGTCGACGGTCACTTCGTCGCGAAAGTCATAGCCGCCGATGTTCTGGAAGAAGCGGGTCCACTCGTCGTCAAGCTGGAGATCGTCAACGTCGGGATCGCGGCGGAACAGCCCGCCGTTGTAGCCGCGATCGAGCGCCAGTGAGGCATGCCCGCCGTCGATCGCCTCAAACAGGTCGAGAAAATTCCGCCAGCGCGGGTTGGTCACCTTACTGAAGGGAGGAACATTTCGATACGCAGTGTCGATGCAACGGGCGGGCAGCAGCCCCCGGTCTTCACAAAAGGCGACAAAGACGATGCGGTCCAGAATCTTCTGGGCCACGTGGATGGCCATCTCGAGCGGTTTCTCGGCCTGGTTGACGAGGTGCTCGATCAGCCGAAATCGGTTGGCGCGGTACTCTTCATACAGAATATCGCTGACGGCCAGTTGCCGCTGGCTGCTTTTTTCGAGCAAGCGCACCGCGCGGGGCGGCTCGCCGAGCACGCTGCGCACCAACCCGCCGACCTCAAACACGTAATAGAACTGCGCGAAGCGTTTCGGGTCGCGCAGCTCCTTGAGCGTGAATTCTTCCCAGGCTTGGGGCGTTTTGTCGCGGTGGTACAGGCGGAAGGTGACAAAATTGCTGACGATGCCCCAGGGGCAGTCGGGAAAAGCGTTGAGATAGTCCCAGCATTGTTGCACGGGCGTGCGGCCGTTGAAACGGTCGCGGTCGAGATCGACGTCGGCCGATTTGAGTTCGATGACCACCAGCGGCAGGCGCGCGGCCGTGGGCGAAAAGTTGCCCAAGGCGCCATCGGCGGTGCCGACGTCCGGCACGGTGAAGTTGCGTTCAAGCTCATATTTTTCGGGGCTGTCCGTGGCCTGACGGTAGCCGAGCGCTGTGCCGAAAACATCGATCAGAAAGTCGGCGTCGAGGGCGGTTTCTTTGCGCAGCAGGTGGCCTTGGGCCTCCAGCTCGGCCCATTTCTCGATGATTTGAAACGGCTGTCCTTGGCTGGTCTGGCGGAAACGCGGCTTGTCGGCTTCCTCGGCAAGGTAGCGCTGCAAGAACAGCGGGCGGCGCCGGCGCTGCCTCAGCCGCGAGAACAGATTGGTTGACCGCGCGCCGGCCTTCGCCGCGCTCGATTGACGCTTTGCCATCAACAGACCGTCCATGAATGCCTTTTCTTGCTCTGACCACGCCCAAGCCTGGTCGATGCGACATGCCCGCCGCCCTCGCCGCTGAACGAATGACAGCTTGGGCATCATCGTAAGCGAGCGGCGCGGCGGCGTCAATCAGCCGTGCCGGTGTTTGCAAATTGAACGAAACCGCTGCGCGGCGGTCGGCTGGCGGGAGAAACGCAGCGCTGGTGTGACGCATGTGCGTGGGGTCGGCTGGTGCGGGTGGTATCGATTGTAAGGACTTGCGCGCTCGTCATGCGCCAAGCATGCTGGAAAGGGAACCTTACCTTCCTCTTGATGCTTGGCGATCTCTCACCATGTCCGCGCTACGCCAACGACTGATTCA
>DASVGM010000332.1:0-12231 GCA_036379555.1 Pirellulales bacterium
AAGCCCATCCTCCACGACGCCGCGCCCTGGAATCACGCAAGGTTATATTAGAAACGGTGCCGATTGGCGGTTCACGGAACGGCACGGAGTCCGTTCCCTACAGGGAATTCTCTTTACATCCGCCCAAATGATATCACTACCCCGGTTCGTGGCGGTTGGCGATCAGCGGGGTCGCCGGGTAAAATAAGAGTGTGCTCTTGTTACCCGCTTCTTTAGCCACGGAGGTTTTGAGATGGCCACCGCCACACTGCCCGAGAAAAAAAATCAGCCCCAAGTCAAACACACCGAGTGCTTCATCGGCGGCAAATGGGTTCCGGCCGCCAGCGGCAAAACATTCGATACCATCAACCCCGCCACCGAAGAGGTGATTGCCCAGGTGGCCGAGGGCGACAGCGAAGACGTGGCCGCCGCCGTGGCCGCCGCGCGCGAAGCCTTCGAGGACGGTCCCTGGGGAAAAATGGACGCCCGAGACCGCGGCCGCCTGATGTATAAGCTGGCCGATCTGATGGAAGACGAGCTCCACGCTCTGGCCGCGCTGGAAGCGCTCGACAACGGCAAGCCCATTCGCGACGCGCGTGCCGCCGACCTGCCGCTGGCCATCGACTGTTTGCGGTATTACGCCGGCTTCGCCGACAAAATTCACGGGCAAACCATTCCGGTGCGCGGCAACTATTTCACGTACACGCGGCGCGAGCCGGTGGGCGTCGCCGGGCAAATCATTCCGTGGAACTTCCCGATCTTGATGGCCTGCTGGAAGTGGGGGCCGGCGTTGGCGGCCGGTTGCACAATAGTCATGAAGCCGGCCGAACAAACGCCGTTGACGTGCCTGCGACTGGCACGGCTGGCGCAAAAGGTCGGCATACCCGACGGCGTGATTAACGTCGTGCCGGGCTTTGGCCCGACCGCGGGCGCGGCCATCGTCAAACATCCCGGCGTCGATAAGATCGCCTTCACCGGCGAGCACCGCACCGCTCAAATCATCATGCGCGACGCCAGCCAGACGCTGAAGCGGCTGACGTTTGAGCTGGGCGGCAAAAGCCCCAACATTGTCTTCGCCGACGCGGATCTCGACGCGGCGGCGATTGGTTCGCACTTTGGCCTCTATTTCAATCAAGGGCAATGCTGTTGCGCCGGCAGCCGGCTGTTTGTGCAAGAGAAGGTGTACGACCAGTTTGTCGACAAGCTGGTGTCGATGAACCGTTCGCGAAAGTTGGGCGATCCGCTTGATCCGGCGACCGAGCAAGGCCCGCAGGTCGATCAGGCTCAGTTCGACAAAATCATGCACTACATTGACTTGGGCCAGCAAGAAGGCGCCCAGTGCCTCACCGGCGGCAGGCGTTTTGGCCAGCAGGGATACTACATTGAACCGACGCTGTTTGGCAACGTGACCGACGACATGGCCATCGCCAAGGACGAGATCTTTGGGCCGGTGCTTTCGGTCTTGAAGTTCAAGGATGTGGACGAAATCGTCCAGCGGGCCAACAACACGATTTATGGCCTGGCGGCGGCCGTGTGGACGCGCGACGTTTCCAAGGCGCATCACCTGGCGGCCAAGATCAAGGCCGGTACGGTCTGGATCAACTGCTACGACGTGTTCGACACCGCCGCGCCATTTGGCGGCTTCAAGATGTCGGGCCTCGGCCGCGAACTCGGCGAACGCGGGCTGGATGCGTATACCGAGTCGAAGACCGTCACTGTTAGTTTGGGGTGAGACGAGGAGAGGATGAAGGATGAGAGATGAAGGATGAGGGATAAGTGGAAAGTACGCTTGCTCTCGATCTGGATTAATGTGCATAGTTCCGCTTTCGGTTCGGAAATGCAAAACGCAAAATGCAAAATGCAAATTGTCGCACGCGGAGGTTGTATCCTTCATCCTTCATCCTTCATCCTTCATCTGAACCCTGAACCCTGAACCCTGCCTCCCCCAATCCCTAATTCCCAACCCCCAACCCCTCTATGAGCATCGCGATCGACACCCGAACGATCCTCAATACCTTGCGGCCTCGCCGCGAGGCGGTGCGGCGGCGATTGGCCTCGTTGCGCCGGGGCGTGCGCTGGCGAATGCTTTTGGTCGGCGTGGCGTGGATCTGGACCGCGCTGTTCTTGTTTGCCGCCATCAGCCTTACGGCCGATTGGCTGCTGCGACTGAGTCTGCCGGTGCGAGTGAGCGCGCTGGCTGCCGCGGCCGTCGCGGTGGCGATGGTCGCCCGGAGACGATTGGTGTCACCGCTGCTGCTGCGACTCGACGATCTTGATCTGGCGGCACTCGTCGATCGGCATTGTCCGGGCGCGGCGCAGCGCGTCGCCTCGGTCTTGCAGTTGCCGGCGCTGATCGAAGGCCGCGCGTCGGCCTCGCCCGCCATGGTCGAAGCCGCCGTGCTCGAACACGCGCAGGCGCTCGATCGCACCGATTTCCGCTCGGCGTTCGATCACCGGGGGCAAGGCCAACTGCTAAAGGTGTTGCTCACGACAGGGCTGATCGCCGGGGTATTCGCCAGTTGCCGCCCGGACGTGGCCCGCTTGTGGACGCGTCGCTGGTTTCTGGGCTCGAACGAGCGCTGGCCGCAAGCCAATTATCTTTCGCTGCTGGGCTTGCATGGCGAATCGCGTTTGCTCGTGCCGCGCGGCGAGTCGCTGCTTGTCGAGGTGGATGCCGCTCCCCAGTTTCAGCGGGACAAAAGAGGATGGTTTTATTTGGGCGGTCGCGGTGAGCCTTTGAGGATTAGTTCACGTCTCCCGCGGCCGCAGCCAGTGGCGCCTGAAACGGTGGTCCTGCGTTACCGGCCGGCCGCTGGCCCGGCGAAGCAAGCCAACTTCACACGCATTGGCGACACGCGGTTTCGCTATGAGATTCCGCAGGTCAGCGAGCCGCTTACGATGTCCATCACCGGCGGCGACGACTGGTTCGGGCCGATCGCGATTGTGCCCATCGACCGTCCGGCCGTCAGTTCGTTGGTCGTGCGAGCGCTCCGGCCAGGCGCGGCGCGCCCTCACCCCAGCCCTCTCACGGAGGGAGAGGGAGCAGCGGCGGCGCCCCCGCACCTCAGCCCTCTGCCTGTGGGAGAAGGAGATTACGAAACACACAACACTGAGGGGGGCGACTCGCAATTGCTGTTTTTGCCCGACACCGACCTGACGCTTGAACTGACCGCCAGCGTACCCTTGAGCGCGGCGCGCTTGCAGGTGAAAGGCGGCTCGGCCCCCGGCCTCGAGCGGCGCGACGATACCCATTTCACGGCCCATTGGAAAATGCGAGAGTCGCAGACCTTCGAGCTTTCGTTGGTGAGCCAAGAGGGTGGTTTAAGTTCCAAGCCATATTTCGTGTCGATCGGCCTATTGATCGATCGCCCGCCGCGTGTTTCCATTCGTTCGTCGGGCGTTGGCCGGCGTGTGACTCCGCAGGCCCGCATTCCGCTGGCGTTGCACGCGGCCGACGATTTCGGCATGACGTCCCTGGCGCTGGAGTTGGAGCAGACGCTGCTGAAAGACGAAAAGCCGGCAACGAAAACCGATCGCGTCGCTTTGGAGTTGCCCTCCTTCACGCCGGACGCGGCCCCGACTGATCTCGACGAGCAGCCCAGCCTGTCACTCGCCGAGCGAGCTTTGGCGCCAGGCACGCTGGTGAAGTTGCGCGGCCAGGCGATCGACAACCGCGCCTTTCACAGTAGCCCTCTCGCCCCACGAGAGGAAAGCCAGCCAAACCACAGTAGCCCTCTCGCTCCGCGAGAGGAAAGCCCTCCTCTGCGAGAAGCAATCGGCGGCCCTCAAACCGGCTCCTCGCGCTGGCTGACGTTTCAGGTGGTGACGCCCGAAGAATTGTTCTATGAGATTCTCATGCGGCAGCGCGCCGAGCGAGCCAAGTTCGCCGCGGCCTTGGAAACCGCCAAAACGCAAACCGGGCCGCTGGCCGGCGTGGTGTCGGCCGAGGTGGCTTTTGGATTGGTGCGCAAGCATCAGGTCGTTGCGCGGCAGGTCTGGCAGGTGGCCAACCACTTGGAGGTGTCGCTCACGGAGATGGCGTTGAACGACCTGGGCAGCCAACAGGCGCGCGACCTATTGCGGACGAACGTCATCGACGCCATTGGCCAACTGCACGCCGAACCGATGTCGCGGTTGCGCGCGGCGTTGGAAGCGGTCGCGGCCGATCCCGACGGCGCCGTGGAACCATTGGCCGAGGCTCGCGAGTTGCAGCAAGAAGTCGTGGACAAAATGGCCAAAATCCTGGAGCAAATGTCGCAGTGGGAGAATTTTGTCGACGTGCTCAATCAACTGAAAGCCATTGTGAAACAGCAAAGTGGCGTGCTTGAGGCCACGGAAGCGGAGAAGAAGCGGCGTACTCGCGATTTATTCGACGATTGAGGCCAAAACTTACGAGGTTTCCACTTCTCTGACCCGCTCGCCGCGACTGGCGTGCCGCTCGATGGCCGCGGCCACAAAGCCGGTAAACAGCGGATGCGCGGCGGTCGGCTTACTTTTGAACTCCGGGTGAAACTGCACCGCCACGAACCAAGGGTGGTCGGGCAATTCCACGATTTCCACCAACGAACCGTCCAGGTTGGTGGCCGCGAAGAGCATGCCGTGGGCGCCAAACTGCTGGCGATAAATATTGTTGAACTCATAGCGATGCCGGTGTCGCTCGCCGATCATCGTCGTGCCATAGCTGGCGGCCGATTTGCTCGTGGGATCCAACAGCGCCTCTTGCGAACCCAGCCGCATCGTGCCCCCCTTGTCGATGATCGCACGTTGCTCGTCCAACAAGCAAATCACCGGATGAGGCGTGTCTTTGCTGAACTCCGTCGAGTGCGCTCCGGTCAGGCCCACTACGTTGCGGGCAAACTCAATCACCGCGCATTGCATGCCCAGGCAAATGCCCAAAAAGGGTATCTCGCGCTGCCGCGCGAAGCGAATGGCTTCCACCTTGCCCTCGACGCCGCGTTCGCCGAAGCCGCCGGGCACGATCATGCCGTCGTAGCCTGACAAAAGCCGCTCCGGCCCTTCGCGTTCGACGTCTTCGCTTTGAATGCGTTGCACGCGCACCTGGGCGAGATTGGCGATGCCGGCGTGATCGAGCGCTTCATAGATCGACTTGTAGGCATCGCGATGTTCGGCGTATTTGCCCACCACCGCGACGCTGATTTCCTGCTCTGGATTTCGCAAGCGATGCAGCAAGTCGCGCCAATGGTTGAGGTCGATCGGCCGTGTCGGCAACCCCAGCCGTTTGACGATCAATTCGTCGAGCCGGTTGTCGACCAGGCTCAAAGGCACCTCATAGATCGAAAAATCTTTGTCTTTTTCTTCAATCACGGCCTCAATGGGTACGTTGCAAAACAGGGCGATCTTTTCGCGGTCGTCACGGCTGAGCGAGCGCTCGGTGCGGCAGACGAGCACGTCGGGCTGAATGCCGATCTGCCGCAACAGACCCACCGAGTGTTGCGTGGGCTTGGTCTTCAACTCGCGCGCGGCCTTCAAATAGGGAACCAGCGTGAGATGGATGTAGAGGCAGTGCTCCTTGCCCATATCCAGCGAAAACTGGCGGATCGCTTCCAGAAACGGCTGGCTTTCAATATCGCCCACGGTGCCGCCGATTTCGGTGATCACCACGTCGACGTTTTCGCCCGCCAGCTTTTGAATGCAAAGCTTGATTTCGTTAGTAATATGCGGAATGACCTGCACCGTTTTGCCCAGAAACTCGCCGCGCCGCTCCTTGTTGATCACCGACAGATATATCTGCCCGGTGGTGTAATTGGAATCGCGCGTGAGCGGGCTATTGGTGAAGCGTTCGTAATGGCCCAGATCGAGGTCGGTTTCGCTGCCGTCGTCCAGCACGTAAACTTCGCCGTGCTGGTAGGGGCTCATGGTGCCGGGATCGACGTTGATGTAGGGGTCGAGCTTTTGCATCCGCACGCGCAGGCCGCGTTGTTCCAGCAACATGCCGATGGAGGCGCTGGTCAGACCTTTGCCGAGCGAGCTGACCACGCCGCCCGTCACGAAAATAAATTTGCTCATGCCCCGATATTACCGCGACTGCCGGCGTTTGACAAACGCCTCAAAATCCTGTGGCGTATCGATGCCCAGCGCGGCGTGCGGCACGACGGCCACCGCGATGGCGTGGCCCGCTTCGAGCACGCGCAATTGTTCGAGTTTTTCGGTTTGCTCCAACCGTGACGGTGGCATGGCAGCCAACGACAGGAGAAAGTCGCGGCGATAAGCGTAGAGACCAATGTGTTGATAAAACAGTGGCGGATCGGCGTCGAGCAGGCCGTCGTCCCATTCGCGCGCGTGGGGTATCGGACTGCGGCTAAAGTACATCGCCCGGCCGCGGTGGTCGAAAACCACTTTCACGCACGCCGGGTTGTCGAGTTTTTCGCGTTGGCGAATGGGAGTGGCGAGTGTGGACATCACGCACTGCGCGTCGGTTTCGAGCATGGCGATGGCGGCGTCGATGGCGTCGCCCGCCAATTCCGGCTCATCGCCTTGCACGTTCACGATGAGGTCGATCTCGCCCAATCCCCGAGCGACTTCAGCCACGCGGTCAGTGCCGCTGGCGCAGTCGGGGCTGGTCATTACCGCCTGTCCGCCGAACGAGCGGACTTCCGCGAAGATTTCCTCGTGATCGGTCGCCACGCAAAGGCCGCTTGGTTTGCGGGCGCGCCGCGCGGCTTCGTAGGTATGTTGAATCACGCTTTTTCCGGACGCGCGCAGCAACAGCTTTCGCGGCAAGCGCGTTGAGGCGAGCCGGGCGGGAATGACGACGAAGCTTTGGAGAGATGGGGACATGGGCGGCGAGTTGCCAGGGTTGGCAGGATTATACCGCATTCAGTCGACATAGAGAAACGCGTTCGCGCTCAACAGCGCTTGGCAAAACGTGGCCAAAGCGCGATGGCCTCTCGCGGCGGCATCCGCCTCGGGCGACTGCGCCTGCATGGTTGCCAACTGGTGATCCAAAAACGCCGCGGCGGCGTTCAACTCGTCGTCGCTCGCACGCTGGCCCAGCGCCAGCAACCACGCTCTGGCGAGCTGCGCCCGGCGATCCGCGCCGGCCTCACGCTCCACGCGCGAAGCAAGCTCGCCGGCGGATTCGATCACGAAAGCGCTGTTCATAAACACCAGCGACTGCGAGGCCACGGTGGAGGCGTTGCGACAATCGCAGTTGGGCGACATGATCGGCGCGTCAAAGGTTTCGAGCATGCCTAGCGGACGGCTGCGGCGGACCTGCACGTACAGACTGCGGCGGTATTCCTCGCCGCCGAGCGAAACCGGCCCCGTCGGTTTGCGTTCGCCGTCGAGATTCTCGCGGCCAATCACGATTTGCCCCACCTCGTCTTCCATCACCGGCACCGGCGGGCCAAACATGTTGTCCATGCGCCGGCCGCTGACCGAAAGAACCGCGTCGCGCACCGTTTCCGATTCCAGCCGGCGGATCGACATGCGGCCATAAAGCCGATTGTCCGGATCGAGGGCGTCGCTCTGCGTCGTGTGCCGCGACGATTGCCTGTAAGCCGCCGACGACATCACCAGGCGATGCATACCTTTCAGGCTCCAACCGCGAGCCATGAATTCATCGGCCAGCCAGTCGAGCAGTTCCTGGTGCGTCGGTTTTTCACCCAAAACACCGAAATCGCCGGGCGAGCCGACCAACCCGCGGCCAAAATGGTGTAGCCAGAGGCGGTTCATCAACACACGCGCCACCAGCGGGTGCCGGCCGTCTGTCAGGTGCCGCGCAAAGGCCAACCGCCTCCCGGTGGTCGGCAGTTTGGCGTCGTCCGTTGGTAATTCCGTTGTCGTGGCGGCGGCGAGAATGCCCAGGTCGCCCGGCGAAACCTGGTCTTTAGGCTGCTGAAAATCTCCCCGCGCGAAAACAAACGTCGGCGACGCCTGGCCGGGTATCTCCGTCAACGCGCGCACAAACTGTTCGGGCGGAATGCGCGAACGAATTTCCGCCGCGCGGTTGCTGTAACGCTTCAAGTCGTCGGCGGCCTTGGTCGCGCGCAACTCGGCGGCCGTGGCGGCGTCTTTGGCCAGTTCCGCGGCGGCCGCGGCGTTGAACTGGGCGAGCGTCGCCGACGTGACGAGCACGCCCGGATATTTGCCCACCAAGGCCGTTTGCTCCGGCGTGCGTTTTTCGACCGCGGCTGCTATGGCCGCTGCCACCAGCGCCCGCTCGGCCTCGGGCGCCTTGGCCAGTTCCGCCGCTTTCGTCTCGGCGACGAACCGTTGTTCTTTCTCTTTGCGGGCCTTTTCAATTTCGCGGGCTTTCACGTCGCGACGACCGTCATAGAGATAGAGCGAACCAACGCTAATGTTCGCCACACTCGGATACTCCTTGAGCGCGGCCGTTTGCTCGGCGGTACGATCTTTGACGGGCGTTTTATAAGCGGTTCGCAGCGCGTCTCGCAGGTTTTCAGGAACCAGCAACAATTCTTCTTCGAGCGTGCGGTCGATGTATTCCTGAGCTTTGCGCGTGCGCTCGGCATCGACTTCGGCCGCCTCGGCTTGAATCTTCGCCGCCAACGCGCGATCGTCGTCGGTTGCGAGCGAAACCTCGCGGGCGGGGGGCGAACGCCAGTTTTTCCAATCGAGCGCCGGCTCAAAAACGGCGCGTAGCCGATAGTAATCGGCCTGCGGAATCGGATCGTAGCGATGGTCGTGGCATTGAGCGCAGTGCAGCGTCAGACCCAGCAGCGACGTGCCGACAACCTGCAACGTATCGGCCATCACCTGATTGCGCGCGGCGGGCTGATCGACTCCGCCCGACGCGGTGCCGTCGGGACACATGCGTAAAAAGCCCGTGGCGGTCAGCTTTTCGATCGCGTCGGCCGGCAGGTTTTTATACGGCGGGGAGACCAACTCGTCGCCGGCGAGTTGCTCTTGAATGAACAGGTCGAACGGCTTGTCGGCGTTGAACGCGCGAATCACGTAATCGCGATAGCGAAAGGCCGATTTGCGGGGCGTGTCTTCATCGGTATAGCCTTCGCTATCGGCGTAGCCGGCCACGTCGAGCCAATGCCGCCCCCAACGCTCGCCATAGTGTGGCGATGCCAGCAGGCGTTCGATCAGCTTTTCCCAGGCGTCGGGCGAGGTGTCCGCCACAAACGACTCGATTTCATCCGGCGTGGGCGGCAAACCGACAAGGTCGAAATAGGCGCGGCGAATGAGCGTGGGCCGGTCGGCTGCGGGCGAAAACGACAAGCCCGCCTGGTTGAGCCGCGCAAGCAAAAAGGCATCGACCGGCGTAAGCGGCTTTGGAGCGGCTTCCGCCGCGACGCCGGCGGCAATGTCCGGCACGGGCGGGCGGCGAATCGGTTGAAACGCCCAATAGCCGCGTTCTTCTTCGGTGAACAGCGGCCACTCGCCGAGTTGTTCGGGTTCGGGCCGCGCGGTCTTGGCGCCTGCGCGAATCCAACGCGCGATCGTCTCAATTTGCTGAGCCGACAGCTTTTTTTCGCCGGGCGGCATCTCGCCAGCGCGAATCCTTTCGACCAACAGGCTTTCATCAGGTTTGGCCGATACGATGGCCGGCCCGGAATCGCCCCCTTTTTCGGCGAGCCGCTTTAAGCGCAGGTCGAGCCCGCCCTCAGTTTTGCGATCTTCGCCGTGGCATTGGAAGCAATGGGCCTTGAAAATCGGGCGAACGTCATGTTCGTATGTGGTTTCGGCGCTCTGGCCAAAGACGGCACCGCTGACAAGAACAGCGGCGACACAGATCGGGTAGGTAACAGGTTTCATCGGCGTCCAAGGCGGGTGACAACGGGGGCGCACGGAGGGCACTGTTATTTTCGGCTTACCTATCCATGAAAGCAAGCCCCAAGCCCGGCTGGGCCGTCTTGGAGTGCGTGCGATTTATCGCCGCTTTCCGTTGTCGCGGAGCGACCTTCGTTTTATCTCGGTGCGTTTTGAATTGGCAACCGACTGAACAATTGATCCGACTCGAAAACGTGCTTAAACTGAGGAAAGGCACTCTTCTTCATCGATTTAACGACCATGACCATCGAACAACTGCGGAAACTTCACCGCGATCAACCCTTTCAGCCGTTCGACATTTATCTGGCCGATGGGCGGGTGTTGCCGGTCGACCATCCCGAAATGCTGGCTGTGCCGCCGCCGGGCCGAACGATCGGCGTTGGTTGCGCGGATGGAACGGTTGAAGTGATCGACCTCTTGCTGGTGACGAGCCTCAAGCCCCGCGCCAACGGCCGCAGTCCTGCCAAGCAGCGACGCACGCGATAAGCCCGACTCGACAAAGCGGCGCCGTTGAGCGATGATGCGATTGCATCACCAGTCACGGGAATTTCAGTGTGTCATCAGGACCGGCTTTCGACGTCAAGGAGCAGATCAAACGCGCGATCGATATCGTCGATCTCGTCGGCGAATCGATCTCGTTGCGGCGCGAAGGCCGCAACTACAAGGGCCTTTGCCCCTGGCATGACGACTCACGCCCCAGTCTGCACATCAACCCCGAACGGCAGACGTTTCGCTGTTTTGTGTGCAACATTGGCGGAGATATTTTCACCTTCGTCGAAAAACGAGAGAACGTCACCTTTCGCGAAGCGTTGACCATGCTGGCCGAACGGGCCGGCGTGACGCTCTCGCACGGCCCGTCCGCCGCGGAAAGCGACGAGCGTCGCCGGCTTTATCAGGTGGCCGCCTGGGCCGAACAACAATATCACGACTGCCTGCTCAAAGCCCCAGAAGCCGAACCCGCCCGGCAATATCTCGCCGCGCGCGGCATCACGGCGGAAAGCATCCGGAGATTTCAGCTTGGCTTTGCCCCGAACCAATGGGACTGGTTGTTGAAATGTGCCCGTGCGACGTCGATTACGCCGGCTCACCTGGAAAAGATCGGCCTGGTCAAACCGCGGCAGCAGGGGCAGGGACATTACGATTTCTTTCGTGGTCGCGTGTTGTTTTCGATTCGCGATTTGCAAGATCGGCCGGTGGCCTTGGGCGGGCGCGTGTTGCCCGACTTCAACGACGGTAATGCCGCGAAGTACATCAACACGACCGAAACACCGCTGTTTTCCAAGAGCCGTCTGCTTTATGGGCTGAACGCCGCCAAAGACGCCATCACGCGCACGCGCACGGTGATGGTCATGGAGGGCTACACCGATTGCCTGATCGCGCAGCAATGCGGTCTGGCCAACGCGGTGGCCGTGCTGGGCACGGCGCTCGGCGAGCAACATATTGGAATTTTGCGGCGGTTCGCCGACCAGGTGCTGCTGGTGCTTGACGGCGACGAGGCGGGCCGCCGCCGCGCGGACGAGATTCTGGAGTTGTTCGTCGCGGCGCAAATGGATTTGCGTATTTTGACGTTGCCCGACGATCTTGATCCGGCCGATTTTCTGTTGGCCCGCGGCAAGGAGGCTTTTGAGGGGTTGTTGGCGGGCGCCGTCGATGCCTTGGAGCACAAACTGCGGATGGCCACGGCGGGGCTTGATCGCCGTAGCGACATTGCCAAAGCGCAACGAGCGCAAGAAGAAGTGTTGCGGACACTCGCCAAATCGCGGCCGGCCGACACGGCGACGTTGATGCGAGAAGCCCACGTGCTGGGGCGATTGTCAGAGCAATTTCGTGTTTCGGAAGTGGTGCTGCGCGATCGGCTCAAGGCTCTGCGAGAACAAGGATTGAAGCCGCGTGCGGCCCAGGCGCAGCCTGTCGAGGCACCGCCGCCGCGAAAACCCAACAAGCTCGACAAGGCGGAATGCGAGGTGTTGGAGATTCTGCTGCAAATGCCGCAGTTCGTGGCGCACGTGGCTCAGCAATGTCCGCCGGCCGTTTGGCGCGACGCGGCCAGGCGGACAATCTTTTCGGCCTGTTGCAAGCTGGCGGCGGCGGCGGTCGAGCCGACGGTGGACAGGTTGTTGTTGGAGATTGACGAGGCGCAGCTAAAAGCGCTGATCATTGAGCTTGACGAATTGGGTCAGAGGCGTCAGCGATCGGACTGGCAAAAAGAATTGGAACGGCTTTTGGAGACACTTTGCGCGCCTTCCCTGGCGGCCCCGCGCCTGGCCCGCCCCACGTCGGGCGAGGCGGCCACGAGCATGGCGGACTTACAGAAGATTGTCGAAGAGAAGCGGCGCCGGCAGGGTATTTCCCGGCCGGCGGATGAGTGAGAATGCCCTTCCTCGTCTCAGAGGCTATCCGAAAACTCGCCGTGGGGCGGGCCGCCGGCCCGTCTGACTGCAAAAGACGGCTCGGCGAGCCGCCCCACGATACGCCGCCACGGCGAAATCC